>NZ_JBVAYG010000013.1:0-114474 GCF_055413365.1 Pseudaeromonas sp. HNCC25DJ182
GACAGCCAATTCCTGCGAGTGCCCACACAGATTGCTTGATTTGATTGTTAAAGAGCGTGACAGCCTTGGCTGTCGTGGGATGCGTAGTCTACGCAACCCGCGTTGTCAGTCAAGCATTTTTTGCTTTGCTTTCAACGCTGCCGGACATCTCGTCCGTCGATGAGGGCGCATTATAGGGAGTCAGCTCCGCCTGACAAGAGCTTTTTGCAAAAACCACACTGTTCGCGCAAATATCCGCCACAACGCGGTGAATATAAACAAAACTACTCAGCAACTGCTGTTGGAACGCTGAGAAAGCGCTTGGCAAAACCATCGACGCGTTGCCAATCAGTGAATTCTATGTCCTGAGTTTTGTCTGTACTGCCGCCGGTGAGTAGCATGATGAACTGGATGATCAGGCTCTGCCACCAGCGATAGCGGGAATAGCGTAAAGCCCCGGCAAAAACTGCACAGTGTTCTGGTTGCCATGGCGAGCGAGCCAACCACTTACGGACATACAGATTACTATGCGGCTCACTCTTCTCCGGTTTACGTGCGGTGAGACAGACGCCGATGAATGCTGCATGGCATCTTGCCAACTCAGCAGCATGACGTTTCACCTGCTGATCCAGCGCCTTGGGAAAATGACCATAACGAATGGATGCACCCACCAGCACCTTGTCATACATCGACAAGGCCACGCTAGGCTCTGCGTCCAGACGGCACCATTCGACGTCATACCCTGGGTACGGGGAAACCATCCTCTCCAGTATCTTGCGCGTCTGCCCTTCGTGAGTCGCATACCACACTAATAACTTAGCCATTCGCCCCTCTGTATATAAATAGTAGTTTTCAGTACCACTGCATGATCACGCGGCCATGACTGCGGTTGGTTAGTGCGGCATCCATCTCTCGACAGTGAGCAAGCGGACAATTCCCGGAAATTTGGATTACGGTACCATATTCGCATTGCACATTTTCACAGGAGAATTGTGCTATGAGCCGTTGAATCAGCGCCAAGTCGTCATAACCACATTCTAGTGAAAAGACGGCACTAGACACCACGAGCCGGGTCGGAACCGCCTTCAATAGCCCAGTGGCGCCACTGCTGTACGCCCGCACCAAACCGCCAGTACCTAATTTGATACCACCATAGTAACGAACAACGATGACCCCCACCCCGCCCAAGCCGCTACCCAACAAAAGGTTGAGCAAGGGCTTTCCTGCAGTTCCCGACGGCTCACCGTCATCACTGAAGCCATACTGTTGCCCATCCCATGGCGCTCCAGCGACACAGGCCCAGCAGTGGTGCCGCGCTGAACTGTGTTGTTGACGAAGAGTAAGTAACCACTCACGCATTTGTTCCTTATTGGTCACCGGCGCGATATATGTCAAAAAGCGACTTTTTTTTATCTCTTCGCTGACATCCAGCGCCATAGTCGGCGTCCGATAATTACCCGTATCCATCGTGGCGTGTCTCAGCTAAGAGCAGGAGCCCTGTCCTGCAGGCAATAAATGTTAAACAAATGTTTAAAATGAGCGTTGAAAAAATCAGCAGCTGTTTCCATAGTTTCTATCACAGGGTAGGCCATTCGCTAGTCAGGATCTGGGAGACAGTCATGCTGTATGAAGCGAGTTCTCTGGCGGTAAAAAAAATTAGTAATGGTTTTGCTGAACTCAGCTTCCACTCTCCCGGTGCGGTCAACAAACTCGATCGAGTGACATTGCTCGCGTTGGAAGAGGCGGTCACCCAGCTCGAACAACAGCATGAGCTGCGTGGTTTACTCATCACCTCCGCCAAACCTCACTTCATCGTGGGTGCCGACATTACGGAGTTTTTAACCCTGTTTTCACTCCCTGAAGCGCAATTGACTGCGTGGTTGACCCAGATCAACCACCTATTTTGCCGTATCGAACGGCTGCCCTATCCTACTTTAGTGGCGTTACAGGGGCATACACTGGGTGGCGGTTGTGAACTAGCGCTAGCGGTTGACTACCGGATTGCCGACCAGACCTTACGCATCGGGTTACCGGAAACCAGGCTCGGCATCATGCCCGGTTGGGGTGGTACCGTACGCCTACCCCGGCTGATTGGCTGTGACCCTGCGGCGATGCTGATTGCCACCGGTAAAGAGCAAACCTGTGCTGAAGCGCTGCAGCTGGGGCTGATTGACGCAGCCACAAGCACCGAAAAAATACGCGACATTGGCTTGCACATGCTAGAAATGGCCACCAGCAAGCGACTGGATTGGCAAACCAGACGTCGGCAAAAGCAAGAACCCTTAGCGCTTGGCAGTATTGAAGCCCGCCTCGGCGAGCAAACAATTCTAGCCCGAGTTTTTCAGCAGGTCGGGCCTCACTATCCGGCACCGATCCAAGCGGCCCGCACCCTATTTTCATCCCGCCAGATGTCACAAGACGCCGCCTTGGCACAAGAGCGGCAGGATTTCATTTGTCTAACCCGAACTCCAGAGGCTCACGCCCTGGTCGGTAACTTCCTGAATGAACAGTTCATCAAGAATAAAGCCAAGTCTCTGGCTGGCCAGCATAAAACCAGTGCCATGGCGGTGCTCGGCGCGGGCATCATGGGTGCAGGCATCGCCTATCAATCCGCCAGTCGGGGGATTCCGGTGTGGCTTAAGGATATTCGTCGTAGTGCGCTGCAACTCGGGATGGCTGAAGTCACCGCGATACTGACCAAGGCACTGGATCGAGGAACAATCACCGTTCAAGAGCTGGCCCAGACTTTACAAACCATCACCCCGACACTGAGCGATGACCATGTTGCACAACTTGATCTGGTCGTAGAAGCCGTCGTGGAAAATGCGGCCATCAAGCAGCAACTGCTGGCGGAAACAGAATATCGACTGCCTGCCCACGGGATCCTGACCAGTAATACCTCCACTATACCGATTACTGAACTTGCGTCGGTGCTGCGACGCCCAGAGTCATTCTGCGGCCTGCATTTCTTTAATCCAGTCCCCAAGATGTCACTGGTCGAGGTTATTCGCGGCGCACAGACCAGCAGCGACACCATCGGACGGGTTGTTGCCTATGCCCTCGCGCTGGGAAAATTGCCGATTGTCGTCAACGATGGTCCTGGATTTTTCGTCAATCGCGTACTGTTTGCCTATTTCAATGGTTTTCGCCTGCTGTTGGCCGAGGGACAGGATCCCTATCGCATCGATCAGATTATGGAACAGCGTTTTGGCTGGCCGATGGGGCCGGCCCGACTGCTCGACATCATCGGATTGGACACCGCCCATCACGCCGCGCACATCATGGCGCAGGGTTTCCCCGAGCGTATGGCCCTTCAGGTCGTAGACCCTGTCGCCCTGCTCTATGCAGCTGGGCATCTGGGGCAGAAAAGCCAACAAGGTTTCTACCGCTATCATCTCGACTCTCACGGCAACCCAAGGCAAGAGCCAGACTCACAGCTGGCACACCTGTGGTATCCGCCCACACAGCCGGTACCATGTTGCAGCGATGATGCCATAGAGGCGCGGATGATGATCCCCTTGTTGACCGAGGTGATTCGCTGCCTGGAGGAAGAGATTATTGCCACCCCAGCCGAAGCGGATATGGCGCTGCTCGCGGGTCTGGGGTTTCCTGCCTTCCGCGGCGGCCCCTGCCGCTATCTGGATCAATTTGGACTCGCCCGCTTTATCGATCTGCTCGACAGCCATACCGCGTTAGGCCCCTTGTATTCAGCCCCCCCCAGGCTCAGCGCCATGGCGAACCAGGGAGAGCATTTTTATTCCGGAGGTTCCCATGCATGAGGTGGTGATCATCGACGCCGTCCGTACGGCCATGGGTAAATCCAAGGCTGGCGGTTTTCGCCATGTCCGCGCGGAAACCCTCTCGGCTGAATTGATGAAGGCTCTGTTACGCCGCAATCCGGCACTCGCCGCCACCGATATTGACGATGTCTATTGGGGCTGTGTCCAGCAAACGCTGGAACAAGGCTTCAATATCGCGCGCAATGCCCTGCTATTGGCCGGATTACCCGTCACTACGGCTGGCGTTACCGTCAACCGCCTGTGTGGCTCCTCCATGCAAGCGCTGCACGATGCCGCCCGTGCGATCATGGTTGGCGATGCCGCCGTCTGTCTGGTTGGGGGTGTCGAGCATATGGGACATATCCCCATGACTCAGGGTGTTGATTTCCACCCGGGCCTCAGCCACCAAATAGCCCAAGCGTCGACCATGATGGGGCTGACCGGCGAGTTACTCGGCAGACGATACGCCATTAGTCGTGAGCAGCAGGATGCGTTTGCTCTGCGCTCCCATCAGCGAGCCGCCGCTGCAGTGCAACGCGGTGCTTTCGCCCAACAGTTGGTGCCCGTACTGGGGCACGACGCGGATGGGGCTCTGCAACCGATCGACCAAGATGAAGTCATCCGCGCCGATGCCACCCTGGCAGGGCTGTCCCTGCTCAAGCCGGTATTTGATCCTGTGCATGGCACCCTCACGGCGGGCAACTCTTCCGCCCTGTCCGATGGAGCTGCCGCCCTGCTCATCATGTCGGCTGAACATGCGCACCATTTGGGATTGCAACCCATGGCGCGGATCCGCGCCATGGCGGTAGCGGGCTGCGAAGCCGCGCTCATGGGCTACGGGCCGGTGCCAGCTAGTCGCAAAGCCTTGCAGCGAGCCGGATTGCAGATCACGGATATTGACCTGGTTGAGCTCAACGAGGCGTTTGCCGCCCAAAGCCTGCCCTGCCTACGCGACTTGCAACTGGAAGATGTTATCGAGCAGAAAGTAAATCTGAATGGTGGCGCCATAGCGCTAGGGCATCCGCTGGGGTGTTCAGGTGCCCGAATCCTGACCAGCTTGGTCTATTTGATGGCAGAACGTCAAGCCAACCTCGGCCTGGCGACTATGTGCATCGGGCTGGGGCAAGGCATCACCACTATTTTGGAGAAATACTGAGAAAGGACTCGTTCTGGCTTGCCAGGAATAGCGACTCCAGAGCGCTTACCTCCACGGCAATGGCTTTTTGATGGTTTAGTGGCGGAATATGGAGCTCGTACGGCCTATCCCTGTCCCTGTAGGCTCACATCTTGTCGGCCATTTTCTTGCATTTTCATCAACAAATGTGTTCAATCTGCGCACTTGTTGCGGGAGCTCGGGAAAGATGGCGAAAGGTAAGCAAATCCTCATCGTGGATGACGACCAGGAGATCCGTGAGCTGCTCAAGGAGTACCTCACTCGCTCGGGCTTCGATGTGCTGGCCGCTGCAGAGGGCGGCGAGATGTATCAGCACCTGAGCAATAACACACCCGACCTGATTATTCTCGACATCATGATGCCGGGAGATGATGGTTTCAGCCTGTGTCAGCAAATTCGCCGCACATCCCAAGTACCCATCATCATGCTGACTGCCGCCTCTGACGAAGCGGATCGTGTCATTGGTCTCGAGCTGGGGGCCGATGACTATATCGCCAAGCCCTTCAGTCCACGGGAATTGATGGCCCGCATCAAAGCCCTGCTGCGTCGCGCCGAATTCCGGCAACCGGAAAAAGAGAGCGGTCGCCGTATTCGGTTTGCCGATTGGGTGCTTGACACCCTGAGCCAGCATCTGATCAACGACGATGGTAACGAAATGGATCTGACCGGTAGTGACTTCCTGCTGCTGTCGCTATTTTTGCAACATCCCGGCCAGGTTATGGATCGTGACAGCATCAGCGACGCCACCCGCGGACGGGAAACCCTGCCGATGGAGCGCGGGATCGATGTACAAATCAGCCGCCTGCGTCAAAAGCTGGGTGATAACGGCAAAAGCCCTCGCATCATCAAGACTATCCGCGGCAGTGGCTACATGCTGATTGCCGAAGTCAGCCATGAAGATTAGACGACTCTTTTTCAAACTGGTTCCGCGTTCCCTGCTCTCCCGCATGCTCTGGTTACTGCTGTTGGCTATCGTCCTGGCGCAGAGTCTGATCTCCGGCCTGTGGATGCAGCAACTACAAAAACATGAGTTGGACGGTATGATGAGTGCCACCCGCAATCTGGCCAACTCCGCCGCCTCGACCATTACCTTCTTTCAGTCTTTGCCACTGCAATATCGCCAGATTGCACTCGACCAGTTACGCAACATGGGCGGCAGTCGCTTTTTCGTATCGCTGAACAAGGCAGAGATCCAGCTCGATGCCCTGCCGGACTCCAATCGCAAGAATCTGGTCATCAACGAGGTACGAAATGTGCTGCACCACAAGCTGGGTTATGGTCTGACCCTGCATGTGGATTTTGCCTACCCAGGCGAGCTGCATGTCTTCGACAACCAGACCCTGCTGGCCGACATCCCTCCCTCTTGGGCCCGTCACTCCCTGCTGATGGAGCCGCTGAATCCGCCGATCCTGGTGACCCAAATCGAATTGGCCAAAGGGGAATGGCTCTATCTGGCCGCGCTGCTGCCCGCCCCCTACATGACGTTGGAAGAGGCCTCCTTGCCGCCCCACCAATTCCGCTTCATCGTGCTGCTCAGCGCCATTTTGTTCCTGTTCACCTTCCTGCTGGTCCGCTGGCAGACCCGGCCCCTACGCCGCCTGGCCTCCGCCGCCGTCACCCTGGGGAAGGACATCGACCAAGCCGCACTGCCCGAGGAAGGAGCTAGCGAAATCGTCGCCGTGACCCGCGCCATCAATGTGATGCAACATCGCATCCGCCGCTATATTGATGATCGGGAGCGGTTGTTCAGCTCCATCTCCCACGATTTGAAAACCCCGATCACCCGTTTGCGACTGCGAGTAGAACTTCTGGATGATGAAGAACAAATCATCAAGTTCAGCAAGGATCTCAACGACTTGGAGATGATGGTCAAGGGCGCGCTGCAAACGGTGAAAGATACCGACATTCACGAAAATGTTGAGCTCATCGATATCAATCTGCTGCTGGAGCACACGGCGGAAGACTACAACCTCGGCGGCAAGTCGCTGATGAAGATCGAAGGTCGCTGCAAGAAGCCCTATCGCGGCAAACCGCTGGCCCTGAAACGCTGCATCGGCAATCTGGCGGATAACGCCATCAAATATGGGCAACGGGTGCGGATCATCGTCATGGACGATATCGAGGAGCAAGACGAAGCCGAAGTGGTGATCCTCTACTTCATCGATGAAGGCCCAGGTCTGCCGCCGGATCAGTTGGAGAAAATCTTCGAGCCCTACTACCGACTCAGCCACGATACTCCGGGTACAGGCCTAGGACTGGGGATTGCGCGCAGCATAGCCCATGCTCATGGCGGCGATCTGGTGCTGGAAAACCGCCCCCAAGGCGGGCTCCAGGCCGTGCTGTCGTTACCGAGACACTAGCCATGCGCCTTGCCGTGGCTCTGCTCATCGCGCTGTTTGGTACACCGGCAACCGCCAGTGACATCGAGGTTCTGCACTGGTGGACCGCCGGTGGCGAAGCTCGTGCCGCCGATGTGTTACGTCAACGCTGGCAAGCGCTGGGCCACCACTGGGTGGATGCCGCCATTGTCGGTGGCGGAGGCAACTCGGCTATGCTGGTACTCCGCAGCCGCGCGCTGAATCACAACCCTCCCCAAGCCGCGCATCTGAAAGGGGTAGAGTTGCATGAGTGGGCCAAGCGTGGTTTTTTGCGCAACCTGGATGATGTGGCCCGCCGCGGACAATGGCAGCTGAGGCTCTATCCCTTTGTCAGTTCAACCCTGAATCATCAGGGCCACTTCGTGGCGGTGCCCGTCGGCCTGCATCGCGTCAACTGGTTGTGGATCAATCAAGCGCTATTCCAGCGCCTTGAATTGAATCCGCCCAGAAATTGGGAAGAGATGCTCCAGGTGGCCCGCCGCTTCAAACAGGCCGGAATAACTCCGCTGGCAATGGGGGATGATCCCTGGCAGTTGGCGATCCTGTTCGAGGCCATCGCCCTGGGTGAAGGAGGCAGTGACTTTTTCCGCCGGGCTTTCGTCAATCTGGAACCCGAGGTGTTAGCAGGAACCCAGATGCAACAGGTGCTGCGGCGCTTCCATAGCCTGCGCCCGTTTCTACCCGCGAATCACATCGGACTGAAGTGGAATCAGGCCAGTCAGATGCTGGTCAATGGACAGGCCGCCATGCAACTGATGGGCGACTGGGTCAAGGGCGAGCTCACAGAGCCGGGAAACCAAGCCATCCGATGTCTGCCAGCTCCGGGAACGGCGGGTAAGTTTAGCTATAACCTGGACTCTTTGGCGCTATTCCAGCAGCAGGATGCGGAGCACGACCAGGCGCAGCAACAGTTTGCTGAGCTGTTGATGAGCGCGGACTTCCAGCAACAGTTCAACCGGGTGAAGGGGTCGATTCCCCCCTTGGCCGATGCCGATTTAAGCCAATTTGACTCATGCGGTCAGGCATCAGCCAAAGCATTGCAACATGCCACCCAGCATGGCGATCTGGTGCCGAGCATGGCCGAAGGCATGGCCATTCCATCCAATGTACAACAAGCCATTTTTGACCTGTTAGCCAGCTATTTCAGTGATCCCCAAGGCGATGCCGTCGCCACCGCCCAGCAACTGGCGCGCGCGGTCCGCGCAGTCAGCGCCGAACAATAAACAGCGGTGACTACTCGGCGTCCGGGTAGTCACTCAACTCCCACCACAATGCTATGCCGCAGAGCACCATAGCCGTCAGCCAGATGCCACTGCTGCCAATCGGGCTCTCCAGCACCAAGAATGCGAATGCCAGGGCCGCCATGGCCGCATACACCTTGATTCGTCCCCAATACCCCAACATACGACCTCCCTGGCCTGTGTGATACCGCCCCGGCATCCTGTCGAGACGCTTATTTCTTTGTAACGCGAGCTACCTCCTCATTGCAATCTGATTCAGATTGCGGGTAAAACGACGTGGTAGACTCAGAGACTCGCTAATGAACAAATATGAGGGATGGCAATGACAGGACAAGGCTCTGCTGGCAACGTGATTGCCGCACTGTGCAGTTTTTTTATTCCCGGGTTGGGGCAACTGGTTCAGGGACGCCTGCTGATGGCAGCCGTGCACTTTGTGTTTGCGGCCGTGCTGTGGATCATCCTGCTCGGCTGGATCATTCATCTGTGGTCCATTATTGATGCCGCGCTGTGGAAGCCCAAAACGACTGGCTAACCAGAGATCAGCCCCTTGCTTCATGACCATCAGCGGGTATTATCCGCAGCTCGGCCGCGGAGGATTCCCCATGAATGAACTGTTTACCCAAGCACAACACCAGTTGGATGCGTTAGGCCTGCGCTGTCCGGAACCCGTGATGATGATCCGCAAGACGGTGCGCAGTATGAAGCAGGGCGAAACCTTGCTGATCCTGGCCGATGATCCGGCCACCACCCGCGACATCCCCAGCTTCTGCCTGCACATGGACCATACCCTGCTGGCCAGTGACACCGAGCAGAAGCCCTATCGCTATCTGATCCGCAAAGGACTCTGATCCACCAGGGTGCTTACAACCAACGGTGCAAGCGAAGCCAGATCGCCAATCCAGTAATCAAGCTCGCCAGGATCGACACAAACACAAGAAAACCAGTCGCCGAGTTCCCGCCCGGAATACCACCCAGATTGACACCAAACAAACCGGTCAGAAAGGTGGCGGGCAAGAACACCATGGCCATGATGGACATGATGTAGGTTCGGCGCGTCATCGCCTCGGTCAGACGAGCATTGATTTCGTCAGCCAGTAATGAAGTGCGCGCAATACTGGAGTCCAGATCTTCCAGCCAGCGTCCCAAGCGGTCGGCAATCTCCTGCAAGCGCCGCAGATCATCGGCCTCCAACCACCCTATTTTTTCATTCGCCAGACGGCTGAACAGATCCCGCTGGGGAGCCAGATAACGGCGGGAGACGATCAACTGGCGCCGGATATCCGCCAGATCCACCCGAGCTATGGTGCGTTCGTTGAGCAGATGCTCTTCCAGCAGGGCAATTTTCTCCTGTAACTCGTCGATGAAATCCCCAGCCTGCTCTGTGATGTGTTCGCACAGATCAACCAGCCAGTCTGCAGTGTTCAAGGGCCCCATACGCTTGGCCAAATCCTGCACGATCTCCTCTACCGCATGTACCCGGCGCCGCCGGGTCGAGACGATGATGCGATCATTGATGTAAAAGCGCACCGCAACCATATGGTCCGGCCGCTGCCCCTCGTTGGCATTGATGCAGCGCAGGGTCAGCAGCATGCCGCCATTGGCTTTGACCAGCTTGGGACGACTGCTGTCCCCTTGCAACGACTCCCGCACTCCATCCGGTAACAGGGTGGAAGTTTTTATCCATTCGTAGGCATGAGGTGAGGAGTAGTCCAGGTGCATCCAGACATCCTGCTCCGGTAATTCGGAACCCGGCAGCAGGGGATCCGCGCCACCCTCGCCATCGAGCCGTAGCGCCAGGACCGCAGCCAAAGGAACATGATGGCTCATGCGCGACCTCGCTCTCGGGCCAGGTGCACACATTCGGCATGACAAGGACAACCGATCTCATGGTCATTCACCATGCCGACCGCTTGCATGAAGGCATAACAGATGGTGGAGCCAACAAAGTTAAACCCGCGCTTCTTCAACGCCTTGGACATGGCATCCGATTCCGGAGTACTGGTAGGCGCATCGCGCATGCTTTGCCAATGATTGATCTGGCTCTTGCCGCCGACAAATGCCCACAGAAACTCGGCAAAATCGACGCCCTCAGCCTGCAGAGCCAGATAAGCACGGGCATTTTTGATGATCGACTGCACCTTGAGGCGATTACGGATGATGCCGGTATCTTGCAACAGGCGCTCGACATCGGCGTCGGTGAACGCTGCAATCCGCACCGGATCAAAGTCCGCAAACGCTCGCCGGTAACTGGCAGTACGCTTGAGAATAGTGATCCAGGATAGCCCGGCCTGCTGGCCATCGAGACACAATTTCTCAAACAACTCCAAGCTGTCATTGACCGGACGCCCCCACTGCTGATCATGGTAGGCGATATACTCGGCATCTTGTGTCACCCAGGGACAACGACCTTGCATCTTGCTCTCCTTTTGGATTACCACTGACCGGGAAACCACTAAACCCTACGAAAACTCACGCTTTTGCCTAGCGATATAGTCACAAAGCCAATTCAGCCTATATTCCCGACAGTGCAGACGGTATACTCTTGCGGTTTATTTCCGCTCAGTATGCACTGAACTAATCGCGCGAACAAAATCATGCAAAAATTCGATATCAAGACCTTTCAGGGACTGATCCTGACCCTCCAAGATTATTGGGCCAGGCAAGGTTGCGTTATCGTGCAGCCCCTCGATATGGAGGTGGGTGCCGGTACTTCTCATCCAATGACATTTTTACGCGCCATCGGCCCCGAGCCGATGAACTGCGCCTATGTTCAACCCTCTCGTCGTCCGACCGATGGTCGTTATGGCGAAAATCCGAATCGCCTGCAGCATTACTACCAGTTCCAGGTCATTCTCAAACCCTCACCGGCCAATATTCAGGAGCTGTATCTCGGCTCGCTGCGTGAGCTGGGCTTCGACACCCAAGTGCACGATATTCGCTTCGTCGAAGACAACTGGGAAAACCCGACCCTGGGCGCCTGGGGTCTGGGCTGGGAAGTCTGGTTGAATGGTATGGAAGTCACCCAGTTCACCTACTTCCAACAAGTGGGTGGTCTGGAGTGCTCACCGGTCACGGGTGAAATCACCTACGGGCTCGAGCGCCTGGCCATGTACATTCAGGGCGTCAATAGCCTGTATGATCTGGTCTGGGCCGATGGTCCACTGGGCAAGATCACCTATCGCGACGTGTTCCATCAGAACGAAGTGGAGCAATCCACTTACAACTTCGAACACGCCGACGTCCCGTTCCTGTTCCAGATGTTCGATCAGTGCGAGAAAGAGTGCCAGCACCTGCTGACACTGGAAACTCCGCTGCCATTACCGGCCTACGAACGCATCCTGAAAGCGGCCCACGCCTTCAATATGCTCGATGCCCGACACGCCATCTCCGTCACCGAACGTCAGCGCTACATTTTGCGTATTCGTACCCTCTCCAAGGCGGTGGCCGAAGCCTACTACGCAGCCCGCGAAGCGCTGGGCTTCCCGATGTGTAAGGAAAAGGTGTGAGCATGGTAACTGAGAACCTGTTGATTGAACTCGGCACCGAAGAGTTGCCCCCGAAGGCGCTGCGCAAGCTGGCTGAAGCCTTTGCCGAGAACTTTACCCAAGAATTGACCAAGGCCGAACTGGCCTTCGAGCGCGTCGAATGGTTTGCCGCTCCACGCCGTCTGGCACTCAAGGTGCATAAACTGGCAGCAACCCAGCAAGACAAGCAGGTCGAAAAACGTGGTCCGGCCGTCAGTGCTGCCTTTGTTGATGGCAAGCCAACCCAGGCGGCTGTCGGCTGGGCCCGCTCCAATGGTATCGAAGTCGAGCAAGCCGAGCGTCTGGTTACCGACAAGGGCGAGTGGCTGGTATTCCGCGCTACCGTGACCGGTCAACCGACAACCAGCCTGATCGCCGCCATGACCGCCACCGCTTTGGCAGGCCTGCCAATCCCGAAATTGATGCGCTGGGGAGCTTCGCGCACTCAGTTTGTCCGTCCGGTGCATACCTTGTGTCTGCTCTTCGGTGGCGAATTGGTCCCCGGTGAAGTCCTAGGCTTGCAATCGGCACGCATCATTCGCGGCCATCGCTTTATGGGCGAAGCCGAGTTCGAGATTGAGCATGCGGATCAATACCCGGGCCTGCTGGAGACTCGCGGCAAGGTGATCGCCGATTTCGAGCGCCGCAAGGCGCTGATCAAGGCGGGTGCCGAGCAGGCGGCCGCCACTCTGGGTGGGATCGCCGATCTGGAAGATTCCCTGCTGGAAGAGGTAACGTCCCTGGTCGAATGGCCCGTGGTGCTGACCGCAGCCTTCGAAGAGAAATTCTTGGAAGTCCCCGCTGAAGCTCTGGTCTACACCATGAAGGGCGATCAGAAGTACTTCCCGGTCTATGACCCGGCTGGCAAGCTAATGCCGAATTTCATCTTCGTCACCAATATCGAGTCCAAGGATCCGAGCCAAATCATCGGCGGTAACGAACGCGTGGTTCGCCCCCGTCTGTCTGATGCGGAATTCTTCTTCAAGACCGACAAGAAGCAACCACTAGCCGCTCGTCTGGAAAGTCTGGCGACCGTGCTGTTCCAGCAACAGCTCGGTACCCTGAAAGACAAGTCAGTACGCATCGCGGAACTGGCGGCTTTCATCGCCCCCCGGATTGGTGCGGATGTAGAACATGCCACTCGGGCCGGTCTGCTTTCCAAGTGCGACCTGATGACCAACATGGTGATGGAATTTACCGACACCCAGGGCGTCATGGGCATGCACTATGCTCGCCACGATGGAGAAGCCGAAGACGTAGCCGTTGCGCTGAATGAGCAGTACATGCCGCGCTTCGCCGGTGATGCTCTGCCGGGTGGTCTGGTGGCCTGTGCCGTAGCGATTGCCGATAAACTCGACTCATTGGTCGGAATTTTCGGGATCGGTCAGGCGCCCAAGGGCGATAAGGATCCATTTGCCTTGCGTCGTGCGGCAATTGGTACCCTGCGTATTGCCGTCGAAAAACAGCTGGATCTGGATCTGGCTGACTTGGTCGCCAAGGCTGCCGCGCTGTATGGCGACAAGCTGTCTAACGCCAAGGTCACCGACGAGGTCATCGACTTCATGCTGGCTCGCTTCCGCGCCGCTTATCAGGAAGAAGGGATTGATGTAGACGTGGTGCAAGCCGTGCTGGCTCGCCGTCCAACCCGCCCTGCCGATTTTGATCAGCGCGTGAAAGCAGTGAGCCACTTCCGGACTCTAGATGCCGCCGATGCACTGGCTGCCGCCAACAAGCGGGTTTCCAACATTCTGGCCAAGTTCGATGGCACGCTCAATCCTGCCGTCAATGATGCCTTGCTGCAAGATGCGGCCGAACAGGCGCTGGCTCGCCAGGTTGCCGAACTGGAGCAGCAACTTGCGCCCGTCTTTGCCGCCGGTGATTACCAGCAGGCTCTGACTCGCCTGGCTAGCCTGCGTGAAGTGGTGGATACCTTCTTCAACGATGTGATGGTTATGGCCGACGATGAGGCGTTGAAGCTCAATCGCCTGACCCTGCTCTCTCGTCTGCGCAACCTGTTTCTCGAAGTGGCAGATATCTCAGTGCTGCAGAAGTAATCACCATAATGGCGACACAAAAAGCCCGGATATTCCGGGCTTTTTATTGGAACCAATTCAACAATCCAATCAATAGGAAACTATCAGACAAATCAACTATCCACCGCAAATCACTGCGTTTCACGTGAAACAGCTTATTTACTAGAGCAGACTTGACTAATCACCCCAGCGCGTTAAAACAGATCCCCTCTTCTGAAATGATTAGGCAACTGCCCCTTTTTTGCTGTTTGGATATCACCATGGATTTTTCGTTGTTTGGCCGTAAATTTACTCGTCACGCCGGTATCACCCAATTAATGGATGATTTGAATCAGGGCTTACTGGATCCCCAGGCCATCATGCTGGGGGGCGGCAATCCAGCCGCAATTCCGGCAATGCTGGAGGCATTTCATGACGAGGCCAATCAACAACTAAATTCCGGCGAACTCCTCAAGTCGATGATCAATTACGATGGACCGCAGGGAAAAGATAAATTCACCACGGCATTAGCCGCGTTACTGCGCCAGGAATATGGCTGGGAGATCAGTGCCAAGAATATAGCTCTGACCAACGGCAGCCAGAACGCATTCTTTTATTTGTTCAACTTGCTGGCAGGTGAGTTCAGTGGCGGCCACAAGAAAAAAGTGCTATTCCCGCTGGCGCCCGAATATATCGGCTACGCCGACTCTGCATTGAGCGAGGAGATGTTCGTTGCCTGCAAACCGGCCATCACGTTACTGGACAATGGTTTGTTCAAGTACAACGTCAATTTTGAGGCCCTAGAGATTGGCGATGATATCGGCCTGATCTGTGTATCACGGCCGACCAACCCGACGGGTAATGTGCTGACCGATGAAGAGATCCGCCATCTGGATGAACTGGCTCGCGCTAAAGGAATACCTCTGCTCATCGACAACGCTTATGGCACGCCCTTTCCGAACATCATTTTTACCGAGGTGAAACCCTTCTGGAACAGCAACACCATACTCTGTATGAGCCTGTCCAAACTGGGCTTGCCGGGTACTCGCTGTGGCATTGTCATAGGACCAGAGTCTTTAATCCAGGCCATAGGAAATTTGTCCGGCATTATCAATCTGGCACCCGGTGGCGTCGGCCCGACCATGGTGCAGCGCTGGGTGGAGAATGGCGATATTATTCGTTTGAGTGAGCAACACATCCGCCCCTTCTATGAGGCGAAAGCCCAACAGGCGGTACAGTGGCTTCAGGAAGCGATTCCCCACCCCAAGCTGCGTATCCACAAGCCCGAGGGCGCACTCTTTCTCTGGCTGTGGTTTGAGGGGCTTCCTATCCATAGTCAGGAGCTGTATCAACGCCTGAAACAGCGGGGCTTGATCGTCGTTCCAGGCCACTACTTCTTTCCTGGCATCACAGATACCACCTGGCAGCATCAATATGAATGCCTGCGACTGAACTATGCCCAGGATGCCGACAAGGTACAGCGCGGGATCGCGATCCTGGCCGAGGTATTAGCTGAAATTTGCTGAAATTAATGCTGAATACCGCCTGACGTGAGCTGAACCAGAGTGGTTTAGCGACTTGGTACGCAATTTGAATTGTCGCTCGAGCCGTTGCGTTGTAAAACTGAACAGGCGTGACACAATGGACGTTGTCATAACCGGATTGCCAAAACCTCATGTCGTATTCAGTCATTGTCTGTGATGATTCCCGCTTCGCCCGCCAGCAGCTGATCCGTGGTCTTCCCGCAGGGCTGGCACGGGAAGTATTAAGCGCCAGCCAAGGCGAGGAGGCGTTGCAACTACTGCGTGCCGGTAAGGGCGAATTACTGTTTCTGGATCTGAATATGCCAGGGCTGGATGGTTATCAGGTTCTGGAAGCCATCCGTGACGAAGGGTTGAACGTGCTGGTCATTGTGGTTTCCGGGGACATTCAGGCTCAAGCCCATCAGCGCATTCTCGAGCTTGGAGCGCTGGCGTTCCTGCAGAAACCGCTCAATAACAGCCAACTGCTGCACTTGTTGGAACAGTTTGGACTGATGCCGGCCATCACGGATGCTCTTATCGCCCCACCACTGACGTCACCCCACGAGTTTGCACCGGTCAGCTACCAGGAAAGTCTGCAAGAGATCGTCAATATCGCCATGGGCCAGGCCGCACGCCAACTGGCTGACCTGTTGAACTTATTTATCCATTTACCCATCCCCAAGGTACAACTCTGCACCAGTCATCGCTTACATCGTCAAGTTGAAGAGTGGCTGGAGATGCCAGGGAACATGGTTGTGAGTCAAGGCTTTGTTGGCTCCAGCATCGCAGGAGAGTGTCTGATCCACTTCGCAGAACAAGACATAAGCCGAATTGCCCCACTCCTCGGGTTCAATGAGCATGACGATCTGGATCGAAAGTCGTTGCTGATCGAGCTGTCCTCCATGTTGGCGGGAACCCTGTTGTTAGGCCTTTCTGATCTGCTGGGATTGCGCTTTAGTCGTAGTCACCCGGCATTGATCAGTCTCGGCAGCGACAGCATATTGGCTCAGCAGGAACAGGCGCAGAAAATTCTCAGCGTTAGCCTGACCTACACCATACCGGCGCAACAAATCAGCTGTACCCTGTTGCTGCTGTTAACCGATACCTCCTTGTCGGCGCTCGAACGTCGACTCAGCCTGATTGCCGAGTAATGTATGGATCTAATCGAACTGGATGACTTTCATTGGTTGATGGATATTCTACAGACCATAGATGTCGGCCTGGTGGTGATCGATCGCCAATATCAGGTGCAATTGTGGAACGGCTTTATGGAGAACCACAGTGGCCAACTCGCCAGCCATATCCGTGGCCATAACCTGTTGACCCAATTTCCAGACCTGCCCATCACTTGGCTACAGCGTAAAGTTGAAGAGGTCTTTGCCCTGCATAGCCCGGTGTTCAGCTCCTGGGAGCAAAGACCACGATTGTTCGATTTTGCTAGCACACGCCCCTTCACCAGCAACAGTGCGCTGATGTATCAGAATATCACCCTGATGCCGCTGGTTTCGCGTCATGGCCTCTGCAATCATATCTGCATCATCATTTATGATGTCACTGATGCCGCCATGGGGAAGCAAGGGTTGCAAGACGCCAATCAACAACTCAAGGCGCTCTCCATCACCGATCGACTAACCGGGCTCTACAACCGCGGTCATTGGGAAGAGTGCATGCGGCAGGAGTATCAGCGCCATTTTCGTAGTGGCTCCCCTGTGACTCTGTTGATGTTTGATATCGACTTTTTCAAGAAGATTAACGATGGCTATGGTCACCCGGCTGGAGATGCCGTACTACGGGATGTAGCCTGTATCCTGCGACAACAGCTGCGAGCCACCGATGTGGCTGGGCGATATGGTGGAGAGGAATTCGGCATCCTGCTGCTCGATGCGGATAGCCATACAGCGTGGCTGATTGCCGAACGTCTACGACAAGCCATTGCACAGCATATTGTCCAACACGATAACCGGCTGATTGAATTTACAATCAGTATCGGACTTGCCGTTCTTGATGCCGCCACAGCAACGCCAGCACAGTGGTTGGTACGGGCTGATGAGGCGCTGTATCACTCCAAACGCACGGGCCGCAACCGCGTCACCATAGCCAATGGTCAACAGCACCCCGTATCCTCCTCAACCTCGGTTGATAGCCAGGCCGCTACTGCCGTTACAGCAGACTGAGATATCAAAAACGTTTCATGTGAAACAAAAAAGCCAGTCCTCAAGGACTGGCTTTTTTGTTACTACCCGGCTAAAAACCTAGATATCCAGGTTTGCTACCTTCAGGGCATTGGTTTCGATAAACTCGCGACGCGGTTCAACAGCATCACCCATCAGAGTGGCAAATAGTTGGTCGGCAGCGATCGCGTCATCGATGGTGACACGCAACATACGACGGGTGGATGGATCCATGGTGGTTTCCCACAACTGATCCGGGTTCATCTCACCCAACCCTTTATAGCGCTGGATATAGACCCCGCGCTTGCCTTCGTCGACCAGCCAGCGAATAGCCTCATCGAAGCTGGAGACGGGCTTCACCTTCTCACCACGCTTCACATAAGCACCCTCCTCCATCAGATTGGCAATCTGGACACCCAGGGTGACGATCTGCTTGTACTCATTGGAGTTGAGGAAATCGTAGCTCAGCAGGTACTTATGATCGATACCATGCTGACGCAGGCTGACAACCGGCAAGTAAATCTGACGTTCAACATTATGTTCAACACTGATGTTGAACTGGGAGCCGTTAGTCCCCTGGTCCAGCAGGATCTGCTGTAATGTGGCAACCCAAGCTTGGACCTGAGCCTCATCCTGGAGCAACTCTGGAGTGAGCGTCGGTTGATAGATCAGCTGGGTCAGAACCGCCTCTGGTAAGCGGCGAGACAAACGACCAATCAGACTCTGCACGGCGCGGTATTGCAATACCAGGCGCTCAAGTTGCTCGCCACCGATTCCTGGTGCGGACTCGTTGACATGGATCGCGGCACCATCCAGCGCCAGGGTCGTTTGATATTGAACCAGCACATCCTCATCCTTGATGTACTGTTCCTGTTTACCCTTCTTCACTTTGTAGAGCGGCGGTTGGGCAATATAGATATAGCCACGCTCAATCAACTCAGGCATCTGGCGGTAGAAGAAAGTCAGTAACAGGGTCCGGATGTGAGCACCATCCACGTCAGCATCGGTCATGATGATGACGTTGTGGTAGCGCATCTTGTCTGGGTTGTACTCATCACGACCGATACCGCAACCTAACGCGGTAATCAGAGTGGCCACTTCCTGCGAAGAAAGCATCTTGTCAAAGCGCGCCTTCTCGACGTTCAGGATCTTACCCTTCAGCGGCAAAATGGCCTGGTACTTACGGTTACGCCCCTGCTTGGCAGAGCCGCCCGCCGAGTCACCTTCCACGATATAGAGTTCAGAAAGAGCCGGGTCACGCTCCTGGCAATCAGCTAGTTTGCCGGGCAATCCAGCCAGATCCAGAGCCCCCTTACGACGGGTCATTTCCCGTGCTTTACGCGCGGCCTCCCGCGCCCGAGCAGCATCGATAATCTTGCTGACGACGACCTTGGCATCACCCGGGTTTTCCAGCAGGTACTCGTCCAGCTTCTCGCCCATGCACTGCTCAACCGCCGTCTTCACCTCTGACGAGACCAGCTTGTCCTTGGTCTGGGAAGAGAACTTGGGATCCGGAACTTTCACCGAAATAATAGCGGTCAAGCCCTCACGCGCATCATCGCCCGAGGTCGCTGTCTTGGCCTTCTTGCTATACCCCTCCTTGTCCATATAGTTGTTCAAGGTTCGGGTTAGAGCCGCACGGAAACCTGCCAGGTGCGTACCACCATCCCGCTGCGGGATGTTATTGGTAAAGCAGTAGACGTTTTCCTGATAGGCATCATTCCACTGCATCGCCACTTCAACAGAAATGCCATCTTCGCGCTCCTGGGTGAAATAGAACACCTTGGGGTGGATCGGTGTCTTATTCTGATTCAGATATTCCACGAACGCACGGATACCACCTTCATAGTGGAAATGTTGCTCGCGATTATCCCGCTCATCTTCGAGGCGAATAGATACCCCCGAGTTGAGGAAAGAGAGCTCTCGCAGGCGCTTGGCCAGGATCTCGTAATGAAACTCGATGTTGGTGAAAATGGTCGGGCTTGGCCAGAAGCGGATCTCGGTACCCGTCTTATCGGCATCACCAATCTGCTTCAGCGGAGCCACAGGATCACCCAGGTTGTAGGTCTGCTCGTAGACATGACCACCACGACGAATGGTCAGTAACAGCTTGTCCGAGAGCGCATTCACCACCGAAACACCAACGCCGTGCAAGCCACCGGAGACCTTATAGGAGTTGTCATCGAACTTACCGCCAGCATGCAGAACCGTCATGATGACTTCCGCTGCCGATACTCCCTCCTCCTCGTGAATATCGACGGGGATGCCGCGACCGTTATCCCGTACCGATACTGAGTTATCGGCATGGATTTTAACCAGAATATCGCTGCAATAGCCGGCCAGGGCCTCATCAATGGAGTTATCGACCACCTCGAACACCATGTGGTGCAAACCAGAGCCGTCATCGGTATCCCCGATGTACATGCCGGGACGCTTACGAACCGCATCCAACCCCTTCAATACCTTGATATTCGAAGAGTCGTAAGTGTTGTGTTCACTCATGTCTTACTCTCGCTCTCGTGCTTGATATTCGGTGATAGCGCCCTGTTCCACATGAAACAGATGGCACTCAAGTTCCGACATCATGTCGGCCAATGGCGCCTCATCAATCGCGGTGATGAAGACCTGGCTGGCGCACTGCTTTAACCGCTGCGCCAGCCGACGCCGTTTCTCCGAGTCGAGCTCGGAGGCAAAATCGTCAATCAAAAAGATACACTGCCGCTCACCCTGGCGATTCAGAAAGAGCCCCTGAGCGAGCCGCATGGCACAGACCAGCAACTTGAGCTGACCACGTGACAACATATCCTGAACCGGCACCCCATTAGCTTTCAGCCGTAGGTCTGCCTTATGGGGTCCGATAGCGGTGTGACCCATCAGCCGGTCACGCTCGAACCCCTCCTCTAACAATTCATCCAGTCGTCGTTGTCGATCCCAACCGGGATAAAACGCAATCTTGAACTCGAATTCGGGTAAAAAATCTGCCGTAATTTCCTGCAACAACGGCAAAATGGCTGCACAGTAGCTGGCTCGATATTCCGCTAACTCCAATCCCAGACGCGCCAGTTCTTGATCCCAAAACGCTAGCGGCGCATAGCTCTGACTCTGACGCAACAGGGCATTGCGTTGTTTCAACAACCGTCGCACCCGAGCCCAGAGCGGGAAAAAACCCTGCTCCACGTGAAACACACCCCAGTCAACAAAAGAGCGACGTTGCTGTGGCCCCCCGGTCAACAAGCTGAAACCTTCCGGATGAATCAGCTGTAACGGCACAATCTCGGCCAGCTGAGCCAAACGTTCGGCGGGCCGGCCCGCCAAGCGCAGTTGAGTCTCCCCAGTCCGGCTTTTGGATAAGCCAATCGGAACCGCAGAATGGGGCTCTGACTCGACCTGAGCAAACAAGGTAAATGCTTTCTCGCCATGACCAATCACGCGACTGGCCAGATGGGTACGAAAAGAACGACCAAGACCAAGATAGTGGATCGCTTCCAGCACGCTGGTTTTGCCACTGCCGTTACAGCCCAACAAGACGTTGAGCCCCTTACCGGGGCTCAATTCTGCCTGTTGGATGTTCCGAAAATCCCGGATCTGTAACTTGAGCAATGCCATGGTTACAGCCGCATCGGCATCACCACATATAAGGCCGCATCGCTGCTGGCATCCTCCAGCAGAGCACTGCTATTGGCATCGGTGAGACTGATTTTGATCTGTTCACATTTTAACGTATTCAGCACGTCCAGCACATAGGAGACATTGAATCCAATCTCCAATTCGGGACCTGGGTAGGAGACATCCAGCAACTCTTCCGCTTCTTCCTGCTCCGGATTGTTCGCTGTGATGCGTAGCAGATTCGGTTGTAGGTTAAGACGAACCCCGCGCAACTTGTCGTTGGAGAGGATTGCTGCCCGAGCAAATGCCTGACGTAGCCCTTCCCGATCCGCCAGCACGTACTTGTCGCTGTTGCGTGGCATCACACGACGATAATCCGGGAAGCGGCCATCCACCAATTTGGAGGTAAAAACAAAGCCCTCCGACACGGCGCGTAGATTATTCCGCCCCATCTGCAAACGGATTGGCTTGTCTTCGTTCTCCAGCAAACGCACCAATTCCAGCACGCCTTTGCGCGGCAATATCAGTTGCTGCTCGGGTAATTCCTGAGTCACCACATCACGACGACAAGTGGCCAAACGGTGGCCATCAGTTGCAACGGTACGCAGGCTGCGGCCCGTGGCCTCAAACAACATGCCGTTGAGGTAATAACGCACATCCTGACTAGCCATGGAAAACAACGTCGATTCAATCAGACGCTTCAATTCCAGCTGGCTGATATCGAACTCCAGCAAGGACTCCCAATCTTCAATATTGGGAAACTCTTCGGCAGGTAGTGTCGACAAGGAGAAACGACTGCGACCGGAACGCAGGATCAGGCGATCTCCTTCCAGCACAAAATTGATAGGTGCCGATTCTGGCAAACCGCGGCAGATATCGAGCAACTTGCGCGCTGGAACCGTGGTTTTACCCGGCTGGACAGTGCCTTCCAAGGCAACTCGTCCGATCATTTCTACTTCCAGATCGGTACCTGTCATCGATAACCGGCCATCTTCAACAATCAGCAACACGTTGGAGAGGATCGGCAGCGTTGGACGTCCGCCGAGGGAGCCAGACACCAGTTGAAGTGGACGCAATAGAGTCTCGCGACTGATAGCAAACTGCATCGAAGCTCTCCGTTATCTCAGGATGATAGGGTGCGGATCAGGTTGGAATAATCTTCTTTGATATCGTGACTCTCTTCCCGCAGCTCGGCGATTTTGCGGCAAGCATGCAACACAGTCGTATGGTCCCGGCCACCAAAGGCATCCCCAATCTCCGGCAAGCTATGGTTGGTCAATTCTTTGGCCAATGCCATCGCCAACTGCCGTGGCCGTGCTACCGAACGGGAGCGACGTTTGGAGAGCAGATCAGCAACCTTGATTTTGTAATACTCGGCCACTGTCTTTTGGATATTGTCGATCGTCACCAGCTTTTCTTGCAACGCCAGCAAATCGCGCAGCGCTTCGCGCACAAAGTCGATGTTGATGGCACGTCCGGTAAAATTGGCATTGGCGATGACCCGGTTCAGGGCCCCTTCCAGTTCACGAACGTTCGAACGCAGGCGTTTGGCAATAAAGAAGGCCACTTCATCCGGCAGATGGATCTTGCTCTCTTCCGCCTTGCGCATCAGGATCGCCACCCGGGTTTCCAGCTCCGGCGGCTCGATTGCCACCGTCAGGCCCCAGCCGAAGCGCGACTTCAACCGATCCTCGACACCATCGATCTCTTTGGGATAACGGTCCGAAGTCAGGATAATCTGTTGATTGCCTTCCAGCAGCGCGTTGAAGGTATGAAAGAACTCCTCCTGGGAACGCTCTTTATTGGCAAAGAACTGAATATCATCGATCAGCAGGGCGTCGACACTGCGGTAATAGCGTTTGAATTCTTCGATGGCATTGGTCTGCAATGCCTTGACCATATCCTGTACAAAGCGTTCGGAATGCATATAAACCACTTTGGCATCCGGATTCCGATCCTTGATGGCATTGCCGACCGCGTGCAGCAAGTGGGTCTTACCCAGACCCGTACCGCCATACAAAAACAGCGGGTTGTAAGCCGTTCCCGGATTATCCGCAACCTGGCTCGCCGCCGCCCGCGCCAACTGGTTGGACTTACCCTCGACAAAGTTCTCGAAGGTGTAGGTTACGTTGACGTTGCTCTTGTGATTGATCTCGGGCTTGTTCTCTGCCGACTGCCCCCAACTTGGACCACTCACAGGAATGGTACGACCTTGCACAGGTTTATTCACAAGAGGAGCAGCGGCATGGTTACGACTACCGATGTCAAAACGCAAGGCTGGGGCATCGGATCCACAAAACTCGGAGATCAAGCTGTTGATCCGGATCAGATACTTGTCGCGCACCCAATCCAGAATGAAGCGGTTCGGGGCATAGAGAGTGAGCATCCTGTCGCTCAACTCCGCTTGTAACGGCCGGATCCACATGCTGAATTCTCCCGAAGGCAACTCATCTTGCAGCCGGTTCAGGCATTGCTGCCATAGCGAAGCTGTCACAGTACACTCCAAATAAAATAGGACGAACGAAGATCCGATATTCTACGTTTTTGGCCTCCGGATCGCTAGATCGAGCAACAGGATCTTGCCAAATTTGCGGCTTGACTTTTGGATCCTGTGTGAATAAAGAGGCCTTTCTTGCGGGTTTTATCCACACCTTACCAACAGATTTAATCCACAAAAATAAAAAATGGTGCCACCTCCCGGATTATAGAGCTCCTTTAGAGTCCCAATGCCGCACAAATTGTTGATTGGACGCTATAGGGTGAAGAATCAAGCACCACCCACCGGATCCGGCTCCTCGGCATGGGCTGCAGATCTTGTTGGTATCTGCAGTTATCACCACGAATTGGGGCGCCACACAGGCACCCGGCCAACCGGCATGGATCCTGGCGCTAGCGGCAACACAAAAGAGAGGCAGGATCCTGCGATCCTTGGCTTGTCTCTGCACCGCGACTGGGTATAATGCGTCACCCCGATCCGGGAGGATCCTTGGGGATGGGGTTCTTGCCTGCTCTGTTCGGGCAGATAAGGATGAACTCCCCGCCCCCGCAGATTGACGCAACCTCCGAATCTGTTTAGAATTCGGCCTCTTTTTATGGGGTCGCCCTACTCAGCATCGACATGTGTCCATGTGTGGGACTATCCAAACTGTACAGTTAAATCAACGGATAATGCTATGAAACGTACTTTCAATCCTTCAGTACTGAAGCGCGCACGTAATCACGGTTTCCGCAGCCGTATGGCCACCAAGAATGGCCGTCAGGTTCTGGCTCGCCGTCGCGCCAAGGGTCGTGCACGCCTGACCACTGTGAATGGCTAATCACGCCTTCCCTCGGGAGTTACGTCTGTTAACTCCCGAACATTTCAAAAATGTCTTCAATGAGCCTGTACGGGCTGCCTCTCCTCACCTGACACTTCTTGCTAAAGCCAATACTCTCGGTCATCCGCGCCTCGGTCTTACTGTGCCGAAAAAAGCGCTGAAACGAGCCGTCTGGCGGAATCGCATCAAGCGTCTGACCCGGGAAAGTTTCCGTCACAAGCAGCATGAACTGCCTGCCATCGATATTGTCGTGATTGCCAAACCCGGTATCGGTCAATTGAGCAATGCCGAAATTAGCCACCTGCTGGATAAGTTATGGCGCACCCTGTCACGCCGTTGCAATGGCTAGCCATTAAACTCATACGACTCTATCAGTGGTTCATCAGCCCACTGTTGGGACCGCGTTGTCGCTTCCATCCCAGCTGTTCGCACTACACCATTGAAGCAATCTGCCTGCACGGTCTCATAAAAGGCATTTGGTTAGGCATCAAACGTCTATTAAAATGTCACCCCTTACACGCAGGGGGCTATGACCCGGTCCCGCAACCCAAGCCGAAGAAGCGAAGAAACTAACTATGGAATCTCAACGTAACCTACTTGTCATTGGATTGCTGGTTGTCAGCTTCCTGCTGTGGCAACAGTGGAATGCCGATAAGGCGCCCAAGCCGCAGACCGTGGCTGTCACTCAAACCGATTCGTCCGTGCCTGCAGCCTCGACCGCGACCGATGTCCCCGGCGAGAAGACCCAGACCAACGCCCGTCAACTGATCAAATTGAGTTCCGATCAACTGGAACTGCTGGTTGATACCCAGGGCGGGGACATTGTTGATGCCAAGCTGCTGCAACACACAGTGGCTCAAGGCTCCAACGACCCATTTCCGCTGCTGATGGATAAGCCGGGCCGTCTGTATGTCGCCCAAAGTGGCCTGATTGGTCGCGATGGTCCAGACAGTCGTCCGGAAGGTCGTCCCAGCTACACCAGCGCGCAAACTGAATACAAGCTGGCTGATGGTCAAGACAAGCTGGTTGTTCCCCTGACCTGGACTAGTCCGGAAGGCGTGACCTTCACCAAGGAATTCGTGCTGACCCGTGGCAAATATACCATTGGCGTGGACTACCAGGTGACCAACAGCAGCACCAAGCCGCTGGAATTGCAATTCTATGGTCAATTGAAACAGACCATTGCCGCACCTGAAGATCAACAGAGCCATGCTCTGATGGCCAGCGCCTACCGGGGTGCCGCCTACTCGACTACCGATATCCGCTATCAGAAAGAAACCTTCGACAACATGAAGGAAACCAGCCTGAACACCAGCACCACCGGTGGCTGGGTTGGTATGCTGCAGCACTATTTTGTGACGGCCTGGACTGGCGATACCGCCGGCCAGAATCAGCTGTATAGTCGTGTGGTGGCCAATGGCCAGGAAGCGATCATTGGCCTGAAAGAGCCGGTCGCCAATGTCGCACCAGGTGCCGCCGTTACCCTGGGCTCCACCCTGTGGATAGGCCCCAAGCTGCAAGATGAAATGGCAACCGTTGCCAAGCATCTTGACCTGACGGTTGATTACGGCTGGCTGTGGTTCATCGCTCAACCGCTGTTCCAACTGCTGCAGTTCCTGCATGGCCTGGTTAGTAACTGGGGCGTGGCCATCATCCTGATCACTCTGATTGTCCGCGGCGGTATGTATCCACTGACCAAGGCGCAATACACATCCATGGCCAAGATGCGCATGCTGCAACCCAAGCTGACTGCGCTGCGTGAACGTTTCGGTGACGATCGCCAGAAGATGTCCCAGGCGATGATGGAGCTCTACAAGCAGGAGAAGGTCAATCCGCTGGGTGGCTGCTTCCCGATCCTGATCCAGATGCCGATCTTCATCGCCCTGTACTGGACACTGATGGAGTCGGTCGAGCTGCGTCATGCACCGTTTGCCCTGTGGCTGACCGACTTGTCAGTGAAGGACCCCTACTATGTGCTGCCGCTGCTGATGGGCGCCACCATGTGGTGGATCCAGAAGATGAGCCCGACCACGGTCACCGACCCGATGCAGCAGAAGGTGATGCAGTTCATGCCGATCATCTTCACCTTCATGTTCCTCTGGTTCCCGTCCGGTCTGACCCTGTACTGGCTGGTATCCAACATTGTCACCATCATCCAGCAGACCATGATTTACCGTCAGCTGGAAAAGAAAGGTCTGCACAGTCGCGAGAAGAAATAAGTTCCGACCTTCAGATACAGAATAAGGCGACCTACGGGTCGCCTTTTTTATTACAATGAGCCCAATCCCCGAGGACGAGAATCACAGCCCCATGTTCAACACTGACACTATCGTGGCGCAGGCCACACCTCCTGGCCGCGGTGGCGTAGGCATACTGCGGGTTTCCGGACCACTGTGTGACACAGTGGCGGCCGCGGTACTCGGTAAACTACCCCGTGTTCGCTACGCCGAATATCTGCCGTTTCTGGATGACAATGGCCGGGTGCTGGACCAGGGCATAGCCCTGTTGTTCAAGGCCCCCAACAGCTTCACTGGCGAAGATGTGCTGGAGTTGCAAGGCCATGGTGGTCCTGTCGTGATGGACATGCTACTACGACGGATCCTGAAGCTTCCTGGCGTCCGCACAGCCCGTCCGGGGGAGTTCTCCGAGCGCGCCTTCTTGAACGACAAGCTGGACTTGGCACAAGCCGAAGCGATCGCCGATCTGATTGAAGCCACCAGCGAGCAGGCCGCCCGTTCAGCCCTGCACTCCTTGCAAGGGGAATTCTCCCGGCGCATTACCGCACTGGTCGAGGATGTGACCCGGCTACGCATCTACGTCGAGGCGGCCATCGACTTTCCCGAGGAGGAGATTGATTTCCTCTCCGACGGCAAAGTGGCCCGCGATCTGTATGCCATCATCGACGATCTGGCCGCCGTACAGAACGAGGCGAAACAAGGAGCCATACTGCGCGAGGGGATGAAGGTGGTGATTGCCGGACGCCCCAATGCCGGCAAATCCAGCCTGCTCAACGCCCTGGCAGGCCGCGAATCGGCCATCGTCACCGAGATCGCCGGCACCACCCGGGATGTGCTGCGTGAACATATCCATATCGATGGTATGCCGTTGCACATCATAGACACCGCTGGTCTGCGCGAGACCGAAGATGCTGTCGAAAAAATTGGTATCGAGCGCGCCTGGGCCGAAATTATCCAGGCGGATCGGGTGCTGTTTATGGTCGATGGCACCACCACATCCGCTGTTGATCCTCACGAAATATGGCCCGACTTCATCGATCGCTTGCCACCGCAACTCGGGCTGACCGTGATCCGTAACAAAGCGGATCTAACCGGTGAGATGCTGACCACCACCGAAGAGCATGGCCACCCGGTTTTTCGCATCTCGGCCAAGAATGGCCTCGGCCTTGAGGCGCTACGGGAACACCTTAAACAGTGCATGGGCTATCAGAGCAATGTGGAAGGTGGCTTCATGGCCCGCCGCCGTCACCTGGAGGCCATTGCCCTCGCGGAAGAACACCTGCAACTAGCCAAGGTTCAGCTGGAGGTTTACGCCGCAGGCGAGCTGGTAGCTGAGGAACTCCGACTGGTTCAGGAGTATTTAAGCGAAATAACCGGCGCCTTCAGCTCCGATGATCTATTAGGCCGGATATTCAGCTCATTCTGCATCGGAAAATAAGGTTATTCCCTCCGCGACACCCATACTCTCTCGCAAATCTGACCCTGAAGTAGGATTAAGCCGGATTGCGGTCATCTGCCAACGAATGTTGGTGGGATCGCAATCCGGCTCTCGCGGCATGCCGAATTTCGCGCCCTTGGAAAACTCTGTTCTACGCTATAAGAGGCATGGCACGGGAGATTTCTATGACACACCAATCCACACATGACTCGCATTTGCTGCACATCCGCCTGGATGCCCAGCGTCGGGCGCTACAGATGGCTAGTCTCAGTCAGGATGATTACCGCCGCATTCTGCGTCTGCTGCAACTGCTCAGTGATGCCGAATGCGCCTGGATCAGCCTGTTGAACGAGGATCAGGATCAATTGCTGGAAGGGCTGGATATTCCGGCCGGTTTTCCACCTTCCATTGCGCAACGAGTGATTGCCGGTGAGGGGCTGTTCGAGTGCAGTTCGGCGGACTGCGATCCCCAGCTCCGCAGCCATCTGTGGTGCAGCGAACATGAACTGGGATGGCTGGCGGCGTATCCACTGCATAGCCCCGAGGGCCATGCCATGGGCATAGTGGCGGTAGCTGCGCGCGAACCTCGTAGTCTGGATATCCGGCAACGACTGGCGCTGGTCGATCTGGTCAATTTGCTGGAAGTCGAAATGCGCCTGCGCTTTCTACTGGCCAGCCAACCCCAGGCGCTGCGCAAACAGATGAACTCCATCTCCCTGGCCAATCAGCAAGGGGGGGGAAAATTATTGGATCCCGCCGAAATCGCCGATCTGCTGCACTGCAGCTATACCCGCTGTCGGCTGGAGGGCCGAGCCTATGCCCTGGCGCTGGTAGAACTGGATCCCCTTGCCACACAAACGCTGAGCCCTCAGCAGATTGAGGAATTACAACTAGCCGCCGCCAGCCGACTGCAACGCAACCTGCGTCTAGGTGATCTGCTCGGGCTGTGGCATCAGGATCGGTTGCTGGTGCTACTGCCTGGCGTCGAGAGTGAAGAGCTGTTTGGTGTGGGTGACAAGCTGGTGCATTCGCTGGACGATGTGGTGGATCTGGAGTCGCGCAGCCTGTCATTAACGGCATCCATCGGCATGGTCGGCATCCAGCAGCTCAAGGAGCGTCTGGACCTGGAACTGGTACTGCACGCCGCCGGGGAGGCGTTAGGCCAGGCCATTCTGGCGGGTCGCAATCGGGTACGGATCCAACAACTGACCCAAGACTCACACTAGCTTGCGAAGGGATAGCAGCAGACTAATCGGCTATCCTTTCGTCGTTTTGCTGTCGGCTAGTCTGCTGTCGCCATGCGCTCGAGGTGCCCGTTCTGTGTCGATGCCAGACCCGCCGCAGCTGATGAGCATCCCCCAGCCCCACCCGCTCGGCAACCTGATCCAGTGTCATCCCCTGCTGCTGTAACAGCGAACTGGCCAGCGCCAGGCGTAGCTCATTCTGATAGTACGTCAGGGTAATGCCAGTCTGCTCGCGGAAGATCCGGGTCAGATGACGAGGGGTGACACAGGCAATCGCCGCCAACTGCTCCAGAGTCCATCCCTGTTCGGGCTCCTGACTGATGGCATCCTGTACCCGATGCACCGCTGGATGCAGGTGATTGCGCCACGCCAGCCAGGGAGAAAATTGACTTTCGGCGCCATTGCGCCGCACAAACACCACCATATTTCGCGCAACCTGGGCAGCACACTGCGCCGAGGTCAATCGCTCGAGCAGGCTCAAGGCCAGATCGATACCCGAGGTGACACCCGCACTACTCCAAAGCCTCCCATCCTGTACAAACAAGCGGTTCTCCAGCACCAGTGCCGCAGGAGATAACGCAGCCAGTTGACCGCTGTGGCTGTGATGGGTGGTACAACTATGCCCGGCCAATAATCCGGCTTTAGCCGCGATCAGACTGCCGGCGCAGATGGTCACGAGCAGCTCCGGCTGTTGACCAACCCGGGTGAGCCAAGCCAACAATTGCTGCATGGCCAGATGTTGCCAATCCGGCTCATGACCGGCGACGCCCGGGATCAGCAGCAGTGAATCCGGAGGTAAGGTCTCCGGCAGCGCCGAAGCCAGCAGCGGTAAACCAATGGCACTGGTCACCGGACTTTGCGCCGCCACAAAATGCAATTCGAAGCGTCGTTGTTGTTGATAGCGATTGGCGAAGTAGAACACTTCGGCAGGCCCGGTGACATCCAGTAGCAAGAGATCGGGCGGCAGCAGGATATAGACCGGGCTCAGCCGAGCAGAATCAGCCATGGCGATGCACCCACAAACGCCAGCGCGGCCAGAACAGATTCACCAGCAGGCCTGCCAATACCAATGCTATCCCGCACCATTGCACCGCGAGCAAGCGCTCATCCAGCAGCACCCGAGCAGCCAGCAAGCCAACTACCGGGACCAGAAGCGTTAACGGCGCCACCTCGGCGACCGGATAACGTTGTAGCAGTCGTCCCCAAATCACATAACCGACTATGGTGGCGATCAGTGCCAGATAACCAATCGCCAATACACTCGAGGTCGAAATATGCTGCAGGCTATCAACCACCCGACTCGGCCCTTCCAACCAGAGTGAGGCCGCCAGAAACGGCAACGGCGGCACCAGAGCCCCCCAGACCACCAGCCCGAGCAGATCGACAGGGCCAGATTGACTGATCCGGCGAGTGACTATATTGCCCAACCCCCAGCAAGCGGCGGCGCCCAGCGTCAGTACAAACCCCAGCAACGTCATGCCACCGGCCTGCTGCTGCGTAGCCAGCACCAGTAATCCGATCCCGGCCAATCCCAGCGCTGCCGGTTGATGCCGTTGCCAGCGCTCCCCTAACAACAAGGCACCGAAGAGCAGGGTGAAAATCATCTGGGATTGCAAAACCAACGAGGCCACACCGGCCGGCATTCCCACTCGCATGGCACTAAACAACAGCGCAAACTGGCCAAAACTGATGGTCAAACCATAGGCCAGTAACCAGCGTAACGGGATGCGCGGACGAGGCACAAAGAATACGGCGGGCAAGGCCACCAGCAAAAAGCGCAGCGCGCCAAGTAGCAGCGGAGGGACATCCACCAAGCCGACATGGATGACCACGAAATTCACGCCCCAGACCAGGACCACCAATAGCGCCCATCCCCAATCGACAACACGCATCAACACGCCTCCGTCTTATCCGCCAAAAATTCAGGGACCGAACGGATACGAGCAAAACGCCCGGCCAGCACCAGCTCGGTCCGCTCCTTGATCTGCGCGGCAGTATATGAAATGCCACTGTGCGGATGAGTCATGGCAAAGGTCAAGGTTGCATCACTGAAAAAATCGATACTAAAGCCCAGATCCGAACCATGGCGAGCCGTAGTTTCACAACATTGCTCGGTACGCAGCCCGGATATCAGCAACTGCTGAATATTTTGACCGATCAACCAATCCAGCAGCGGAGTACCCGCCAAAGCACTGTGTCTGTGCTTATGGATGACCAGATCCGGGGAAATATCAATCTCGTCCAATGTGGACACCAGCCCCTGACTCGGATCGAACGGACCATCATCTGTAGTCTGGTGAAATACCTGCACCACCGGAATGCCTCGCGCCACGCAACCATCGATCAACTGTTGCTGTGCCTGCTGCCAATTGGCGACATCCAGCTCACTCCAGAATGGGCGTGCCTTGAAGGACTTTTGAATATCAATAACGAGCAGAGCGCTGTTCATGTTGTCTTTTCCTTATGTCATCGGTATAAAACTGATGTTACGGCAATAAACAACCATTCATCAGAGCCGAGACAGTCCAATAAAAGGACAAAAAAGGACATCTCTGAAGACGCCAATCGGCTGCATAGCGTGACAAGGTCTCGCACAACTATTCCCAGTCAGCCCCCACAAGCGGTGTAGTTTTTACGGCATAGTGGATCAGATCGTGAAAACAGGCTGGCAGCTCCCCCAGATTGCGATAACCATGAGCCTGGTTAGCCCGAAAACGCAGTACCTCACCATCGGCCAAGGAGTGCCAACGCCCCTCAAGCCACACGGCCATCTGGCCACTGAGCTGGATCACCTGCTCTATTGATCCCTCTTCATGGGGTACCGAGTGATATTCGCAGCCCACCGGAAGCTCCACCCGCAATAACTCGTAACCCAGCGCTGGCTCGAACGGCAACAGAGTGGTAACCCGGATCCCCTCGGCCAGGACCCGGGATTGTTCCGGCTGCGGACCGCGATAGAACCCGGGCAGTGCCGCAGCCGAGGAGGATGGCACCGCCATAAAATAGGAAAAAGGGACGTGGAAACCGCCAGCAATCTTCCACAACGTCACCACCGTCGGACTGGACTCGCCCCGTTCGATCTGGCCGAGCATGGCTTTACTCACACCACAGGCCTGTGCCGCCTGATCCAGACTCCAGCCACGCTGTTGGCGTAATTGCTTGAGCGCCAGCCCGACTTGTTGATTGATCTGCTCCATGCTCACTCCCGAAAATGGCACCTTGTACGTTATAACGCACACTGCTAGCATGCCATTGTGCGCTATAACGCACAACCCACGCCAGCAGTTCCACCGGCACCGACAGGAGTCAGCCCATGTCCCTTCTTGTATCCCTGCAGTCATCCCTGCGTTTGCTACGGCCACACCATCTGAGCAGTGGCCTGATCGCCGTCCTGGTTGGCTACACCAGCTCGGCGGTGATCATCTTCCAGGCCGCTGCCAGTGCCGGTGCCACCGCATCACAACTCGGCTCCTGGTTGACCGTGTTGGGACTTGGTATGGGTGTGACCACGCTGGGACTGTCGCTCTATTACCGGATCCCGATCCTCACCGCCTGGTCGACACCGGGTGCCGCACTACTGATATCCAGTCTAGCGGGTGTGCCGATGGCCGAGGCGATCGGGGCTTTTCTTTGCTCCTCACTGCTGCTGCTGATCTGTGGCTTCAGCGGCCTGTTTGCCCGCATCATGCATCGACTGCCCTTGCATCTGGCCAATGCCATGCTGGCGGGTGTCTTGCTGCGATTTGGCCTCGACCTGTTTCATGCCTTCCAACTCCAACCTCTGCTGGTGGGCATCATGGGCATGAGCTTCTTGTGTCTCAAACCCCTGATACCGCGCTATACATTGGCGCTCACTTTGCTGCTCGGTATCGTCGTCGCCTGGCAACTGGATTTGCTGCATCTGGACAGTATTGAACCGGCCGCGGTACAGCTGGTCTGGACCACGCCCCAGTTCTCGCTACACAGTTTGTTGGGCATAGCTCTGCCGCTATTTCTGGTCACCATGAGTTCGCAAAATCTGCCCGGAGTCGCGGTGCTGCGAGCCCATGCTTATCACCCCCCCGTCTCCCCGCTGGTGGGCTGGACCGGCCTGACCGGTGCCTTGCTGGCTCCCTTTGGCTGCTACGCACTGAATCTAGCGGCTATTACAGCAGCGTTGTGTATGAGCAAGGAAGCCGATCCGCTGCCCGAGCGCCGCTATCTGGCCGCCTGTTGCGCCGGTGTTTTATATCTGCTGACCGGCTTACTCGGCGCGACCGTGGCCAGCCTGTTTGCCGCCCTGCCCCAGGCGCTCATCATGGCCATCGCCGGCTTGGCTCTGCTGGGGACCCTCGGCCACAGCCTGCATCAGGCTCTGCAACCGGATCTGGATCGGGAAGCCGCCATCATCACCTTTCTGGTCACAGCTTCAGGCGTCACTGGCTTTGGCATTGGCTCGGCGTTCTGGGGCTTACTGGCTGGAGTTCTGGCGTTGACGTTGCGGGCCGATCGTCTGCAACGCTGGTTGCGGCGGGCACAAGACAGAGCATAGAAGGCTCTGCATCAGGAACCAGGGGACTCGGAAAACGGACAAAGCAACATGGGCCCGTAGGCCCATGTGCTTCTTTATTCGCGGTATTACTTCGCGGTGAGAGTAGGTTGAAGCTCCTGTGCCAACTGCACCACCTCAGCTTGCCAACCCTCGCGCAAGGCTCGCACCAGAGCGGGATAGCCATCCTCGCCCAGCGGTATTTCTCTTTGGAAGGACTGGCTGTAAGTCAACTCATCACGCCGTAAAATCCAGCGTCCAGCAACTATGGCCTGACCGTCGAAACGCCCCTGAAAGGCGGTTATATTCACCGAAAGATGCCAGCTATTGTCGTTGGCCCCCTCACCCTCCAACACCTGAACCTGCTGCAATTGCCGGGATAGGCTCAGCACCAGGCTGCGAGTCAGCTGCTTGTCCAACGCCTCGGCCCAGCGCGCCTGGTTAGCGGTCACTACTTGTACATCATCCTGTTGGAAGGCGATACCCAGATCATTCAGGTACTCCGGCAACTGCACCCGATCGACCACCAGCATGGGACCGGTCGTTACTTGCCGCGAGGGAGCCTGGTCGCCAGGCAGGCTCAGCACGTAATAGGCGGGGGCAACAGTGCTGCTGCAAGCCGTCAGCAGCCATAACCCGAGGGAACAACATAGAAGACGAATCAATTGGCACTCCTTGGTACAGGATCATCCGCCGGACTTTGATTAAAAATCAGCGAATTCGGTTTTTCATTAACCTTACGAGCCGCAGGCTTCAATTCCCGCAACAGACTGTTCAGCGATTCCACCGAGCGGTTCAGATCGCCATACACAGGCGAATCACTGGAGAATGAACGTAGCGTCTTCTGCAATTCCTGCATGGCCTTGGTCAGCTCGGCAGGTAACTGCTGGGCCCCCGGCTGCGTGGCCAACTTGTTCATGTTGCTACTCAGTTCCCGCATGGCGGCAAAGCTCTGTTTGCTCTCCTTGAGCATGGCATCCAGGTTGCCTAGCGTCTGTTCCAGTGGCAACTCATTGAACTTGTTCAGCAGACGATTGGCCTGCTGTTCAATCCGAGCCAGACCACCGGCAACGGTCGGTATGGTGTGATACGAGCCGAAACGACCATACCCCGCCGACGCTAGGCTATCGGGAACCGAATTGAAATCGACATACAGAGCCCCTGTCAGCAGGTTTCCGGTCTTCAATGTCGCCCGCAACCCCTTGCGGATCTGCTGCTCGATATCTCGCGACAGCTGACTCAAAGCCCGATCACCACCCTCTTCATCAAAGCGATCCTGTTCGATACGGATCAGCACCGGGATCAGGCCGGAATTACGCCCCAACAACTCCACGTCGCCAAGTTGGAATGGTACTTCCATCACTGTGCCGATACGGATCCCGCGATATTCAACCGGCGCGCCACTGCTCAGACCGCGCACCGAATCATTGAACAGCAGAACATAATCCAGATAACGCTCATAGTAGCGATTACGACTACTGCTTTCGTCTGCATACAAGGTGAATTGCTGGCCGCTGGCTGCAGCCTTGCCAAGCCCCCACCCCTTGGGCACATCGAAGCTAACCCCGCCCTTGATGAGGTTTTCCAGCGAGCCGGTTTCAAACTTCATGCCTTCGGCCGAGGCCTCGAACCGCACACCGCCATTCATCCAGAAACGGACATTACTGGTGACCAGGCCATCATAGGGTGCGGTGATGAACAGTTGATATTCCATCTGCCGACTGCCGGTCGAAAAGTGACTCTGCTCCACCCGCCCCACGGTGAATCCACGGTACATGACGGGATCCCCGATATTCAGACCCCGACTCTGCTCGCTGGTCAAACGGATCCGCAACCCCTTCTCATCGGGTTGGGCCACTGGTGCGGTATCCTGGACTACAAACTTCTCCCGGTACTTCTTGCTCTTCCCGGGCATCAGCTCGATATAGGATCCTGAGAGCAGAGTTCCCAAGCCGGAGATCCCCTGGCGTTCAATCCGTGGCTTCACCACCCACCACTGACTGTCCTGCCGCAACAACTCTTCGGTATCGACCGCCATCCGAGCCGTAATGATGACATGGGTCAAATCCTCACTGAGTTTGACCGTCTGCACCATACCGACCTCGACGCTGCGCGCCTTGATCATGGTCTTGCCCGCGATAATGCCCTCCGCGTTGCTCATGGTGAGAACCACCAGCGGCCCCTGATTGGAGAAGGATACATATACCAGCCACAGACCGATCAGGGCTGCGGTGATAGGAACCATCCAGATGGGTGAGATGTAACGCAAGTTACGGATCCGGGCTTTAGCCGGGGAGAGAGCATCGGTCACGTCTATGCATCCTTGTTCACTAACGATCGGCTCACTGGAATCAAGCAGCCAGATAAGCAAGACCACCATGATCCGTTATCTATCGCCTGCTCACAAGTCCAACAACCGCATCAGTTTCAATTTCCTGAACAGTCATTTTTCGGTATATATGGCGTGATTTTTATCACACACAGGTAGTTTTGATGAAGCAACCAACCATTTTGCTCACCGCGCTTTGTATCGCTATCGGTGGCAGCGCCTGCACCACCATCAACCCTTACAGCGGTGAAGAACAGACCTCCAATGCCGTCAAAGGCGGCGCCATGGGGGCCGCCGCCGGAGCTCTGGTCGGCGTGCTCTCTTCGTCGAAAAAAGATCGCGGCAAAGGAGCCTTAATTGGCGCCGCATCCGGCGCTGCACTGGGTGGCGGCATCGGCTACTACATGGATGTCCAGGAAGCCAAACTACGGCAGAAGATGAAAGGAACCGGCGTTTCTGTCACTCGCAGTGGTGATCAGATCATCCTGAATATGCCCAACAATGTGACCTTCGATAGCAATGCCAGTCAGTTGAAACCTGCGGGCGCCACGACCCTGCAGGGGGTAGCCATGGTGCTCAAGGAGTATGAAAATACCCATATCAATGTGCTGGGCCATACCGATAGCAGCGGTAGCCGCGACCTCAATATGCGCTTGTCCGAGCAGCGCGCCGAGAGTGTCGGCACCGCACTGATCACCATGGGCGTGGATGGCAGTCGCCTGAATATGAGTGGCGTCGGCCCGGATCAACCGGTTGCCAGCAACGCCACGGCCGAGGGCAAAGCGCAAAACCGCCGCGTGACCCTGACGCTGAGCCCGACCCAGGGTTAATCTCCAGCAATCAGTAACAAAAACGGCCCGAAACGGGCCGTTTTGCAGGGTGTAGCCTAGGTCATTCTACCGAGTCTGATTCTCAAGACTCTCCGCCTCGGCTTCAGCTTGAGCCCCAGCCAGTAGCTCGGGTTTATTCACCCAGTTACGCAACAGGGTATAGAACAACGACAAGAGTGTTGGCCCAAGGAAGACCCCGAGCATGCCGAAGGCAATGGCCCCGCCAATGACCCCGAACAGGATCAAGGACAAGGGAAGCGGGCTGTTCCGGCCAATGACCAACGACTTGACCACGTTATCAATCGTGCCGACAACAAACAGAAACCAGGCCACCAGGAAACCGGCCCAGACCATCTCCCCCTGTTTGAACAACCAATAGGCGGCAATAAATCCAATCAAGGGCGGGCCACCGGGAATCACGGAAACCAGGCAAACCAGTAACCCCAGGCTCAGGGCATTCGGCACACCGGCAATGGCTAGCCCAAACCAGGCCAGAGCACCTTGTGCTACTGCGGCGCCGATGAAACCATACACCACACCACGGATCGTGCTATTGCTGATCCGCAGTAGATTTTCGCCCGCAGGTCCTGCCACCTTGTGGCTAAAGGCTATAACCCAGCGATGCAGGGTCTCACCCTCGGCATACAGCACCCCGGCAATGACAATACTCAGCAGCAACATCATCAATCCGCCGCCGAGTGCGCCCGCCATGCTCAACATGATCTTGGCAGCAGGTCCCACCATGCCCTTGAGTTGAGCCAGGATCTGGTAATCCTGATTCTGCAGGGCCAGCCACTGCTCGGCGGCCCACTCACCGATCAGCGGCAGCCCGGATATCCAATTCGGCAATTCAGGAAGTCCCGCCTGCACCTGCTCGGGAATGGTACGCGCCAGATGGGTCAGTTGCTGGGCAAAATCAACCGATGCAACCAGCAAAGGCACTAACACGAACAGCAATAGTGCCGACACAATCAGGGTTGCCGCCAGGGTATCGCGCCCCCCCAGTCGCAGGGAGAGCCACTGAAATGGCCCCCAGGTCGCCGAAACCAGAATGACCGCCCAGATGATGGCGGCCAGGAAGGGGGCCATGATGGCCAGCACGGCCAGAATGATGGCGATCAGCAGCGCCAATCCCAGCAGAGGTTGCACTATGGTACTCAGACGCATCGTTCTATCCCTTGATGATGAAATTCGACACCTGAATTTACCTAGGAAGGAAGCAACTCAGGTTCCTGCTTATTCCTGTCCGGCCAACGGATTTGCGAAAGCAACATCCCCGCCAACATGAGACCACACCCGAACCAGGCCCGCAGTGTCAGTGTCTCGTCCAGCAACCAGACACCACCAAGCACAGCAAACACTGACTCCAGACTCAGTATAATGGCAGCATGGGCCGGATTGGCACTCTTTTGTCCCACCACTTGCAACGTATAAGCCACACCAACACTCACGAGTCCGGCATAAAGAATCGGTTGCCAACCAGCCAGCATGGCCGATGCTGTTGGGGTCTCGATGAGTAGTGAAACCCCCAGACTCAAGAGACCGCAGACCATAAATTGGACTGCCGAAAGCTTGAGCGGGCTCACTCGACCACTGAAGTGATCGATCAACAGAATATGAATGGCCCAGAACAAAGCACCAATGAATTGCAGCATATCGCCAAATGACATGCTGAAGTCATCATTAATACTGAGCAGATAGAGACCAATGACGGCCAAGATGGCTCCCAGCCAGGTCGTGATCCCCGTGGTGTGTTTCAACAGCAATCCGAAAATCGGCACCAGGATCAGATAGAGGCCGGTGATAAATCCAGCCTTCGCCGCCGTCGTATACAGCAAACCAACCTGTTGCAAGCTTGCCGCGATGAACAGCACGGCCCCCGCGAGAACACCCGCCAGCGGAAGTGAGCTTTCACTATAAGGCTGCGGTGTACGGCGACGCGAAAACCACCAGATCAACGGCAGCAAAGAGCAGCTACCCAGTAAAAACCGAACCCCGTTAAACGCAAAAGGTTCGAGAAAATTCATTCCCAGACGCTGAGCAACAAAGCCGAAACCCCAAATCGCGGCGGCAGCTAATAACATGATATTGGCTTGCATAATAAAAAACTCGTGATGGCAATCGATAGCCCGATGGGCGAGCCATTATAGCCGATAAAACAGGCATCCCTATATCCATCAGATGCTGGTCAGCCGAATCGGGATCTTGTATAACCAGCGCCATTCCGGAGACCCGAAAATGGAGCCAAACATGTCAGCCAATCCCAGACGATGGGACATTTTTTGTAACGTGGTCGATAACTATGGCGACATCGGCGTGACCTGGCGTCTAGCCCGGCAACTGGTCGAGGAGTTTGGCCTGCGAGTCTGCTTATGGGTCGATGATCTGGCCAGTTTTGCCCGGATCTGTCCGCAATTGCGGCTCGATCAGGCTCGTCAGCAGTGTCAAGGGGTCGACATCGCCCATTGGGATGCCCATTTTTCAACGTCGTGGCAGCCCGGCGATCTGGTCATCGAGGCATTTGCCTGCGAACTCCCCGAGTTGGCGAAACAGCGCATGACCCAGTGTCAACCAGCGCCGTTGTGGCTGAATCTGGAGTACCTGAGTGCCGAATCCTGGATCGACGAATGCCATGGTCTGCCCTCGCTCCAGTTAAATGGCTTGCAGAAGTATTTCTACTTTCCCGGTTTCACCCTGCGCAGCGGCGGCGTGATTTGTGAGCATTCACTAGCGGATCAACGTCAACAATGGCAACAGAACCCGGAGGCGCGGCAACAGCTATTTTCCAGTTTTGGGCTCCCGCAGCAGGCGGAACAGACCCGCTACCTCAGCCTGTTTACCTATGAAAGTAAGGCCCTTCCCGCATTACTTACCCATTGGCGGGACAGCGATACACCGATCTGCTGCCTGATCCCGCAGGGACGGATCCTGAATTCAGTCGCCTCCTGGCTGGATCAACCCCTTGAAACTATGACTCCCGGTTATTACTGGCAACAAGGATCCCTGACGATCCTGATCCTGCCGATGACCGATCAGGCTGGATACGATCATCTGCTCTGGAGTTGTGATTTCAACTGGGTACGCGGAGAAGACTCTTTCCTGAGAGCCCAATGGGCGGCTCGCCCCTTCCTATGGCACATTTATCCCCAGGCCGATGAAGCCCATCTGGAAAAGCTGACTGCCTTTTTACGGCTATATGGCCATAATTTGTCGGCAGACTGCTATAACGCATTGATTTCTCTTAGTGTCGCCTATGACAGAGGCGAAGGAAATGCAGCCGTAAGCGCCTGGCAAACACTGGAGCAGTACACAACCGAACTGCAAGCTCACGCACAAAGCTGGCCACAACAGGCCTTGGCTGGAGGAGATTTAGCCAGCCGACTGGTGCAATTCAGTGAAAAACGGCTAAAATAACGCGTTTTTTACAAAATCACTGTTCAATACAGGAAACGATCCAATGAAAACCGCCCAGGAAATCCGCGCAGGTAACGTCATCATGTTTGGTAACGACCCTATGGTCGTACTGAAAACCGAATTCAACAAATCCGGTCGTAATTCTGCCGTAGTCAAAATGAAGCTGAAGAACCTGCTCTCCGGCGCTGGTACCGAAACCGTGTTCAAGGCTGATGACAAGCTGGAAGTCGTACAACTGGAACGCAAAGAGTGCACCTACTCTTACTTCGCCGATCCTATGTATGTCTTCATGGATACCGAATACAACCAGTATGACATCGAGAAAGAAAACCTCGGTGACACTCTGAACTACATGGTTGATGGCATGGAAGATGTCTGTGAAGTGACCTTCTATAATGGCAAGGCCATCTCCGTCGAGCTGCCCATCTCCGTAGTTCGTGAAGTCGAATACACAGAGCCGGCCGTTCGTGGCGACACCTCCGGCAAGGTTACCAAGCCAGCCAAGCTGGTGGGCACCGATTTCACCATCTCCGTTGCTGACTTCGTCAAGATCGGTGACAAGATCGAAATTGACACCCGTACCGGTGAATTCAAGCGCCGCGTCTAGTTAGCCCCGCTTGACTATGAAAAAGGAGCCCATCGCGGCTCCTTTTTTACTTTCTGCATCCCCTGTTACACTACCCTTCTGATTTGTGAAGGAGCGCTTTGTATGGCTATGATCCACCTGCTCGTTGGATCCACTCTGGGAGCCGCTGAATATGTGGCAGAGCACGTTGCCGAGAAACTACATGCCGCCGGGCATCAGACGATCAGCCACAATCCGGCAACACTGGCGGCCCTGAACGGACAACCGGGAGACATACTGCTGGTTGTCACCTCAACCCATGGCGCGGGGGATATTCCGGATAATCTCAAGCCATTTGCTGAAGAGCTGGCAGTGCACAAACCAGACTTGAGCCACTACCACTTTGCCGTGATCGGCCTCGGCGACAGCAACTACGACACCTTCTGTGAGGGGGGCAAACGGATGGAACAGCTGCTGGATGCTTGTCAGGCCATGCCTCTCGGGGAACGTTGTGATATCGATGTGACGCAGCATGATATACCGGAAGATGCCGCCGACAGCTGGCTATCCCGGTGGATCCCTCTACTCACGGCGCAATGAGCACCACAAAAATTATTTCTGATACGAGGAGGGCCAACAGGCCCTTTTTTGTTATCCACAACATGTACGCGCAATAAGGCATCTTCATTACATTAATCCACAGCTTTCACTAAAATAAAAAAGTTATGTGTATAACAGTAATAAAAACCTCTTATTAACCATTAGTTATCCCATGTATAAGATCTAGACCCGATTGGTGTTGTGCATAAGATCCGATCTTGTCACAAGGCTCACGGTTGGTTGATCGACGCTAGATCACAGGATTGGATCATCGATAAGATCCTGATCCTCTTGATCAAAAATGGCTTATCAACAAGATCGTTGGATCCTAATAGTAGATCCAATAAAAGATCGATCTAAAGATCTCAAGATCCTATTAATCAAGATCCTCGCGCCTGGATATAACCAAGACGCCATTTTACTGAGACGCCGAACCAGATAGAATGATCCGCCTTTTGGCTATTGATCCAGATGTTCGTTTTCGAGGTGATCCTATGCAATATCATGAGCAGTTCGACGTGATCGTCGTTGGCGGTGGCCATGCGGGTACCGAAGCTGCTACCGCTGCCGCACGTATGGGAATGAAAACCATGCTGCTGACCCATAACATCGATACCTTGGGTCATATGTCCTGTAATCCAGCGATCGGTGGCATAGGCAAAGGGCATCTGGTCAAAGAAGTCGATGCGTTAGGCGGTATCATGGCCCAAGCGATCGATCATGCCGGGATCCAGTTCCGCACCCTGAACTCCTCCAAAGGCCCGGCTGTTCGCGCAACACGAGCTCAGGCGGATCGACTGCTATACAAACACGTGATCCGGTCGCGACTGGAGAATTACCCGAATCTGACGCTGTTCCAACAATCCTGTGACGATCTGATCCTGGAAGGTGAACGGGTCTGCGGTGTGGTCACTCAGGCCGGGATCCGCATTCTGAGCAAAACTGTGGTACTGACTGCAGGAACATTCCTCAATGGCTTGATCCACATTGGTATGGAAAATTACCGCGGTGGCAGAGCTGGAGATCCAGCATCGATCTCCTTGGCCCAGCGTCTGCGTGAGTTACCGTTACGGATCGGTCGCCTGAAAACCGGAACACCGCCACGAATCGATGGCCGATCAGTCAATTTCTCACTCTTGCAACAACAACCGGGTGATACACCGGTTCCGGTTTTCTCGTTTCTGGGCAAGGCTGAACAGCATCCTCGTCAGGTGCCCTGTTTCATTACCCACACCAATGAACAGACCCACGAAGTTATTCGGAAAAACCTGCACCGTAGCCCCATGTATGCAGGGGTCATCGAGGGAATAGGCCCACGCTATTGCCCATCGATTGAAGACAAGGTCATGCGCTTTGCCGACAAGAATGCCCACCAGATTTTTATCGAGCCGGAGAGCCTCAGCTCCCACGAGCTCTATCCGAATGGTGTCTCAACCAGCTTGCCGTTTGACGTCCAGGTCCAGATCATCCGTTCCATGGTCGGTTTTGAAAATGCCCATATAGTGCGACCGGGCTACGCCATCGAATATGATTACTTCGATCCTCGGGATCTGAAATCGAACATGGAAAATAAACACCTGCAGAATCTGTTTTTTGCAGGCCAGATCAATGGCACCACCGGCTACGAAGAGGCTGCTGCACAAGGCCTGCTAGCCGGGATCAACGCCGCATTGCGCGCTCAAGACAAGGATCCTTGGTCTCCACGTCGGGATCAGGCCTACATCGGTGTGATGATGGATGATCTTTCCACTCTGGGAACCAAAGAGCCCTACCGGATGTTCACCAGCCGCGCCGAATACCGGTTGTTGCTGCGAGAAGACAATGCCGATCTGCGATTGACGGCTATAGGGCGTGAGCTTGGCCTCGTGGATGATGAACGCTGGAGCTTCTTCAACGAGAAAATCGAGCAGATGGCCCAGGAACAACAGCGTTTGCGCAGCACTTGGGTTAATCAACTGTCGCCTGCTGCCGCAGGGATCAATGCCATCATGAATACGCCCCTGGCGCGTGAGCACAGCCTGGAAGAGCTACTACGTCGCCCCGAGGTGACCTACGATGCCTTGATGTCGATCCCGGAATTGGGTCCCAGGATCCCGAACGATCAGGCTGCCGAGCAGGTGGAGATCCAGGTTAAATATGCGGGTTACATTGATCGCCAGCAGGATGAGATCGACAAACAGCTGCGTAACGAGAACGCCTTGTTGCCACCGGATCTGGATTATGCCGATGTGTCCGGTCTTTCTAACGAGGTAAAGATCAAGCTCAATGACGCCAAACCAGAAACGATTGGCCAAGCCAGCCGGATATCGGGGATCACTCCGGCGGCGATATCTATCTTGCTAGTTCACCTGAAAAAGCGCGGGTTATTGCGCAAGAGCGCCTGAGGTACCGGATGTTGGAACAACGTTTAAATCAGTTACTGGCGCAAACCAACCTTGCGCTGTCCGATCAGCAGAAACAGCAACTGCTGGCCCTGGTCGGGTTGCTGCACAAGTGGAACAAGGCTTACAATCTGACGTCAGTGCGTGATCCGGAAGCCATGCTGGTCAAACACATCATGGATAGCGTGGTGGTTAGCCCCTGGTTGCAAGGCGTGCGTTTTATCGATGTCGGCACCGGTCCCGGATTACCAGGGTTGCCCCTGGCCATCATTAATCCGGACAAACAGTTTGTGTTGCTGGATAGTCTGGGCAAGCGCATTCGTTTCATCCGCCAGGTTATTCTGGAACTGGGCTTGAAAAATGTCACACCAGTGCAGTCACGCGTGGAGGACTTCCATGATGACAGTGGCTTTGACGGTGTATTGAGTCGAGCGTTCGCCTCCTTGAATGATATGTTGAGCTGGTGCGGCCATTTACCAGCCGCTAACGGCTGTTTTCTGGCTTTGAAGGGGCTTTATCCGACGGAGGAGCTGGAACAGCTTCCAACCGGTTTTGTGGTGGTGGGGGCGCACCCTCTAGCCGTTCCAGAACTGGATGGCGAACGTCATCTCATCATTCTTAAAAAACAATAGCGTTAGCAGGGGAGCTCAGTGGGTAAAATTATCGCCATCGCGAACCAGAAAGGTGGGGTCGGCAAGACCACCACGTGCGTGAACCTCGCTGCCTCAATGGCCGCAACGCGACGCAAGGTTTTGGTGGTCGATCTGGATCCTCAGGGCAATGCCACTATGGCCAGCGGTATTGATAAATACCAGGTCGAACGTACCGCCTATGAATTACTGGTCGATGAATTACCGGCCAAAGAAGTGCTGATCGCCGAAACGGCGGGTGGGTATCACTTGATCGCCGCCAACTCGGATGTGACCGCGGCTGAAATTCGCCTTCTGGAGTTTTTTGCTCGTGAAATTCGCCTGCGCAATGCCTTGAATGCGGTGCGCGATCAGTACGATTACATCTTCATCGATTGCCCGCCGTCGCTGAATCTGCTGACAGTGAACGCAATGTCGGCTGCCGACTCGGTGCTGGTGCCGATGCAGTGCGAGTATTTCGCGCTGGAAGGCTTAACGGCGCTGGTAGATACCATCAGTAAACTGGTGGCTGTGGTGAACCCCAATCTCAAGATTGAGGGGATTTTGCGCACCATGTTCGATCACCGGAACCGGTTATCAAATGATGTGTCCGATCAGCTAAAACAGCACTTTGGCGATAAGGTGTACCGCACCGTCATCCCGCGCAATGTCCGTCTGGCCGAGGCACCGAGCTTCGGTACTCCCGCCATGTATTACGATAAAACGTCAGTTGGAGCCAAGGCCTACCTGGCGTTGGCTGGCGAGATGTTGCGCCGGGAAGAGCAAGCCAGCCTCGAATCAGCCTGAGCCAGAGAATGAACATGACACCGAAGAAACGTGGTTTGGGAAAAGGGTTGGAAGCTCTGCTAGGAACCAGTACCGCTGCGCGCCAGAAACAGATCCTGGACGATATCAAATCTGACGAAGCTCGTTCCCGCAGTGACGAATTGCAAGGCGAGTTACGCCGGCTTCCTCTGTCATGGTTGCGCCCTGGCAAATATCAGCCACGTAAGGATATGTCTCAGGAGGCGCTGGAGGAGTTGGCTAACTCGATTCGAGCGCAAGGGGTGATCCAGCCGATTGTGGTGCGTCAACTGGAAGAGCAAAGCTTCGAGATTATCGCTGGTGAACGTCGCTGGCGAGCCTGCCAGCTGGTTCGGCTGGATACTGTACCCTGTATTATCAAGAATGTAGCGGATAACGCCGCCGTGGCGATCGCGCTGATCGAGAATATCCAGCGGGAAGATCTGAATGCCATTGAAGAGGCGGCCGCCTTGTTACGCCTGATGCAGGAGTTTGAACTCACCCATCAGGAAGTGGCTGAGGCGGTGGGTAAATCCCGTAGTGCGGTTTCCAACCTGTTACGGCTCAATCAGCTGAATGATGATGTGAAACGGCTAGTGGAGCATGGTGATCTGGATATGGGACACGCCCGGGCATTGCTGGGGCTGGAAGGTGCTTTGCAAACCGAGCTGGCGCGTCAGGTCGCACAGAAGGGAATGACGGTTCGGGACACCGAAAAAATGGTGCAACGTCTGCTTGCTCCTCGGGAAGAACGACCCGTTGCCCAGCCGGAACCTTTATTAGCCACCTGGGAGAGCCGGGTTAGCGAACGGCTGGGGATACCAGCCAAGTTTGTCTCCTCCGGTAAAGAAAAAGGCAAACTGGTGATCAGCTTTCAGAACCAGGCCGATCTGGACAAAATTTTGCAGTACTTCGAATTATCATGAGGAAAAATAGGGAATTTTTATTCCCTATTTTTATTATGGATAATGAGTCGATTTGGTTTGGTTATAACCAACTCCTGTATTTCGGTACGGATGTCTAGAATCAGCGCAACACCTTGAGCTGACTCACAAAATGCTGGTTTTTAGCCATTTCATGGGCTATGTTGAAACACCCGAAACAAAAAATCATTGTCCAGCAAAGAGTTACATAAAGTTAACTTTTTTAACTCCTGTGATCCACGAAGCTGTTCAATTGTTATTTTTGTGTTATTAAAGGCGCCTGAAATTTAGGTGTCTCAAGGATCGGAGAAAGCTGATGGGCAGCAGTTCATCGATGAGTGTGAAAGCGCTGGCATGGACTGTCCTCGCTATTCAGCTTTTTTTGATAGTCGTCATCGCACTGATCTGGTGGTTTCTGGACAGTCGTTGGGCGGCTTATTCTGCCCTCGTTGGGGGTGGAATTTACTGGGTGCCCCAACTCCTCTACAGCTGGATAGGAAGTTCGCGTCAAGCGGATGAACTGAACGTTGGACTGGTGTTGTGGGACGTCTACTGTGGTGCCGGTGCCAAGCTGGTGGCCACCCTGGTGTTGTTCGGGGTGACCTTCAAATTTCTGGAGGTACAGCATGCTCCCATGTTTGTTACCTACGGACTTGCCCTGTGCTCACAGTGGATAATTTCGTTAACACTCAACAACCGTTACTAGGAAAACTCATGGCTGCAACAGCAGAACTGCTAACGCCTCAGGAGTATATCCAGCATCACTTGCACCACTGGCAGGTTGGCGCTGAATCCGGCTTCTGGGTGGTTAATATCGACTCCATGATATTTTCTGTTGGTTTGGGACTGTTATTCCTCCTGGTGTTTTACCGTGTTGCCGTCAAGGCAAGCAGTGGTGTACCAGGAAAACTGCAGTGCTTCGTTGAGCTGGTTGTCGAATTCGTGGATGACACCGTAAAAGGTATATTCCACGGCAAGAGCAAATTGATCGCCCCTTTGGCGTTAACGGTTTTCGTCTGGGTTTTCCTGATGAACCTGATGGACTTGCTCCCGATCGACTATCTGCCCACCCTGGCACAGTTAATTGCAGGGGATCATGCCCAGAAACTGCGAGTCGTTCCTTCCGCTGACGTTAATATCACGCTGTCCATGGCGCTCGGCGTCTTCTTCCTGATCTTCTTCTACAGCATCAAGATGAAGGGCTTGTCCGGTTTCGTAAAGGAACTGACATTCACGCCGTTTAACCATTGGGCCTTTGTGCCAATTAACCTCATCCTGGAAACCGTCACCCTGGTGTCCAAACCTGTATCGCTGGGTCTTCGGTTATTCGGCAACATGTATGCCGGTGAGATGATCTTCATCCTCATCGCGGCCATGCTGCCGTGGTGGTCACAATGGTTCCTGAACGTACCTTGGGCCATTTTCCACATCCTGATAGTTACGCTGCAGGCGTTCATTTTCATGGTATTGACGATCGTGTATCTGTCGATGGCCTATGAAGAACATTGATTATCGTAAGTTGATATTTAACGTTATTTTCTAAATGTTTGGAGGAAATTCCATGGAGATGTTGTTTATTGCTGCTGGTTTGATGATGGGTTTGGCTGCTATCGGCGCCGCCATTGGTATCGGTGTGTTGGGTGGTAAGTTCCTGGAAGGTGCTGCTCGTCAACCGGATCTGCTGCCACTGCTGCGTACCCAGTTCTTCATCGTAATGGGGCTGGTCGACGCTATCCCGATGATCGCCGTTGGTCTGGGTATGTATGTGATGTTCGCTGTCGCCAAATAAGGCTGACGTCGAACTCAATCTAGTGTTAATCCATTTACCCTAGAGGAGTTGTGCTGTGGATATCAATGCAACCATCCTCGGCCAGACACTTGCTTTTATCCTCTTCGTCTGGTTCTGCATGAAGTTCGTATGGCCGCCTCTGATGGCCGCCATCGAAAAACGTCAGAAAGAAATTGCTGACGGATTGTCTTCAGCAGAGCGTGCGAAGAAAGATCTGGACCTGGCGCAAAATAAAGCCATGGAACAGATTAAAGAAGCCAAGCAGCAGGCTGCAGAGATCATCGAGCAGGCCAACAAGCGCCGTGCTCAAATCATCGACGAGGCCAATCAGGATGCGATGGGTGAGCGTGAGAAGATTCTCAAGCAAGCTCAAGCCGAGATTGAAGCCGAGCGGAATCGCGCGAAAGAAGAACTCCGTAAGCACGTGGCCCTGCTGGCCGTTGCTGGTGCCGAGAAGATTCTGGAGCGTCAAATCGACAAGGCCGCCAATAGCGATCTGGTTGATAAACTGGTTGCGGAACTTTAAGGGGGTCAGGGGCTATGTCTGAAGTGATAACTGTCGCTCGCCCCTACGCCAAAGCTGCGTTCGATGTTGCTGTTGAGCACAAGGCGCTGGATAAGTGGCTCGAGATGCTGACGTTTGCTGCGGAAGTAGCGCATAACGACACAGTACAGGGCTTGCTTCACGGTTCCTTAGGCACTGAAAAGCTGGGTGACCTGTTCGTCCAGATTTGCGGTGACCAGCTGAATGAGCAGGGCCAGAACCTGATAAAGGTGATGGCTGAAAATGGACGCTTGAGTGTATTGCCTGCGGTATTGACAGAATTTGTCGCATTGAAGTCCGAGCTGGAGAAACAGCTGGATGCTTCTGTGTGCTCTGCCAGCCCGCTGAGCGATGCGGATGTCGCCAAGATTCAGGCTTCTCTCGAGAAGCGTTACGGGCGTACCGTAAAACTGAATTTCAGCATCGATCCATCCTTGATGGCCGGGCTGGTGATTAAGGCCGGTGATGACATTATCGATGCCAGTATCCGTAATAAACTCAACCGCTTGGCGGAAGCGCTGCAATCTTGATTGGGGATTAGAGCATGCAACTGAATTCCACTGAAATTGCCGAGCTGATTAAAAAGCGTATCGAGCAATTTGAAGTCGTCACCGAGGCGCGTAACGAAGGTACGATCGTTTCGGTCAGCGACGGTATTGTCCGCATTCACGGCCTGGCCGATGTCATGCAGGGCGAAATGATCGAGCTGCCAGGTAACCGTTATGGTCTGGCGCTCAACCTGGAGCGTGATTCCGTCGGGGCCATCGTCATGGGTCCTTACGCCGATCTGGCCGAAGGACAAAAAGTAACGGGTACGGGTCGTATCCTGGAAGTCCCGGTTGGTCGTGGCCTGTTGGGTCGCGTCGTCAATACACTGGGGCAGCCGATCGATGGTAAGGGACCGATTGAAAATGACGGTTTCTCCGCCGTTGAAGTAATCGCGCCTGGGGTTATCGAGCGTAAATCTGTTTCGCAGCCGGTCCAAACCGGTTACAAGGCAGTAGATGCGATGATCCCTATCGGCCGTGGTCAGCGTGAGTTGATTATCGGTGACCGTCAGACCGGTAAGACTGCGCTGGCGATCGATGCGATCATCAACCAGAAAGATTCCGGCATCAAGTGTGTGTATGTCGCTATTGGCCAGAAGGCTTCGACCATCGCTAACGTGGTTCGTAAGCTGGAAGAGCATGGTGCACTGCAAAACACCATTGTGGTCGTGGCATCGGCCTCCGAATCAGCCTCACTGCAATATCTGGCACCCTATTCCGGTTGCGCCATGGGCGAATACTTCCGGGATCGGGGCGAAGATGCACTGGTTATCTATGATGACCTGTCCAAGCATGCGGTCGCCTATCGTCAGATTTCTCTGCTGTTGCGTCGTCCACCAGGACGTGAAGCTTATCCTGGCGACGTATTTTATCTGCATTCCCGTTTGCTGGAGCGTGCCTCTCGTGTTAACGAAGAGTACGTCGAGAAGTTCACCAAGGGGGCAGTCAAGGGTCAGACTGGTTCATTGACGGCTCTGCCGATCATCGAAACCCAGGCGGGCGACGTCTCTGCATTCGTTCCGACCAATGTGATTTCCATCACCGATGGCCAGATCTTCCTGACCACTCAGCTGTTCAATGCCGGTATTCGTCCTGCTGTTGATCCGGGTATTTCGGTATCCCGGGTGGGTGGTGCGGCACAGACCAAGATCATCAAGAAGCTCTCTGGTGGTATCCGTACCGCACTGGCGCAGTACCGTGAACTGGCGGCGTTTGCTCAGTTCTCTTCCGATCTGGATGACGCAACGCGCAAGCAGTTGAATCACGGTCAGAAGGTGACTGAGCTGATGAAGCAAAAGCAGTATGCTCCTATGAGTGTTGCTGCCCAGGCTCTGGTGCTGTTTGCTGCCGAACGCGGTTATCTCGATGATGTAGAACTGAACAAGATCGGTGATTTTGAAGCCGCTCTGCTCTCCTTTGCCACCACTGAGCACGCCGATACCATGGCCGAAATCAATGCCAAGGCTGATTACAACGATGACATCGTTGCCAAGTTGACCGCATTGATTGATGGCTTCAAGGCGACTCAAACCTGGTAACTTAAAGTGGCTGCGTAGGCAGCCACCTTGAATGGAGAGTCTAGAGATGGCCGGCGCTAAAGAGATACGTAACAAGATCGGCAGTGTGAAGAACACTCAAAAGATCACCAGCGCAATGCAGATGGTCGCCGCATCCAAGATGCGTCGCGCACAGGAAAGCATGGCGGCAAGCCGTCCCTATGCAGTGACTATGCGGAAGGTGATTGGTCATATCGCTCTGGGGAGCTTGGAATACAAGCATCCCTACCTCGAAGAACGCGAGGTCAAGCGAGTTGGCTACATCATCATATCGACTGATCGGGGCTTGTGTGGCGGTTTGAACGTCAACTTGTTCAAGGCTGCTCTTGGTTCGATGAAACAGTGGAAAGAGCAGGGCGTTGAAACCAGCCTGGCTCTGGTCGGTTCCAAGGCGTGTAGTTTCTTTGCGCGCTATGGTGGCAAAGTGCTGGCGCAGGCTTCCGGTTTTGGCGACAACCCGACGGTCAATGATTTGATCGGATCGGTGCGCGTCATGCTGCAAGCCTATGACAACGGTGAAATTGATCGTCTGTATCTGGTAAACAACAAGTTTGTGAACACCATGGTGCAACAACCGGCGGTTGAACAACTGTTGCCGTTGCCCAAGGCCAAAGATGAGAAATTGGCCAAGCATCACTGGGACTATCTGTACGAGCCGGATCCCAAGCATTTGCTGGATCAACTGCTCAGTCGCTACATCGAGTCTCAGGTCTACCAGGGGGTCGTTGAGAACCTGGCCAGTGAGCAAGCCGCCCGTATGGTGGCAATGAAGGCTGCCACCGATAACGCGGATAATCTGATTACGGATCTGCAACTGGTATACAACAAGGCCCGTCAGGCCAGTATCACCCAGGAACTGACTGAAATCGTATCCGGCGCAGCGGCGGTATAGGGCTAAGGTATTCATAGGTTTAGAGGATTTGACATGAGTAACGGTATCATCGTTCAAGTCATCGGTGCTGTGGTGGACGTGCAGTTCCCACAAGACTCCGTACCTAAGGTGTACGATGCACTGAAGATTGTGAGCGAAGGCCAGACCCAGGGTCTGGTACTGGAAGTTCAGCAACAAACTGGCGGCGGCGTCGTCCGTTGTATCGCCATGGGTACCTCTGATGGCTTACGTCGCGGTGCTGCAGTGGTCAACACCGGTGAAGCGATCAAGGTTCCGGTCGGTAAGGCGACTCTGGGCCGGATCATGAACGTTCTGGGTGAGCCAGTGGATGAGCAAGGTCCGATCGGGGAAGAGGATAACTGGGTTATCCACCGTGAAGCACCAAGCTATGAAGATCAATCCAATACCACGGAACTGCTGGAAACTGGCATCAAGGTTATCGACCTGATCTGTCCGTTTGCCAAGGGCGGTAAAGTTGGTCTGTTCGGTGGTGCCGGCGTCGGCAAGACCGTGAACATGATGGAACTGATCAACAACATCGCCAAGGCTCACTCCGGTCTGTCCGTGTTTGCCGGTGTCGGTGAACGTACCCGTGAGGGTAACGACTTCTACTATGAAATGAAGGAGTCCAACGTTCTCGACAAGGTAGCCATGGTGTATGGCCAGATGAACGAGCCGCCAGGAAACCGTCTGCGTGTGGCACTGACCGGTCTGACCATGGCCGAGAAGTTCCGGGACGAAGGGCGTGACGTTCTGTTGTTCATCGACAACATCTACCGTTACACCCTCGCGGGTACCGAAGTATCGGCGCTGTTGGGTCGTATGCCGTCCGCAGTAGGTTATCAACCGACTCTGGCCGAAGAAATGGGTGTTCTGCAGGAGCGTATTACCTCCACCAAGAGCGGCTCCATCACCTCGGTACAAGCGGTCTACGTTCCTGCGGATGACTTGACTGACCCGAGCCCGGCGACCACCTTCGCCCACTTGGATGCAACCGTGGTTCTGTCCCGTCAAATCGCCGCTCTGGGTATCTACCCGGCCGTTGATCCGCTGGACTCTACCTCCCGTCAGCTGGATCCGCTGGTAGTCGGTCAGGAGCACTACGAAGTCGCCCGTGGCGTGCAGTCTGTACTGCAACGCTATAAGGAACTCAAGGACATCATCGCCATCCTCGGGATGGACGAATTGTCCGAGAACGACAAGCTGGTCGTGGCTCGTGCCCGTAAGATCGAACGCTTCCTGTCCCAGCCGTTCAGCGTGGCTGAAGTATTTACCGGTTCACCGGGCAAGTACGTACCGCTGAAAGAAACCATTCGTGGTTTCAAGGGCATTCTGGATGGCGAGTTCGACGATCTGCCGGAACAGGCGTTCTACATGGTTGGCTCCATCGACGAAGTGGTCGAGAAAGCCAAGAAACTGTAATTCGGGGCAGGAGGATCTATGGCTGAGATTACCTTCCACCTGGACGTGGTCAGCGCCGAGGGGATGTTGTTCTCCGGTCGCGTGGAATCGGTTCAGGTTTCCGGTGCGGAAGGGGAACTGGGCATCCGCCATGGTCACTCGCCGCTCCTGACGTCCATCAAGCCTGGCTTGGTGCGTCTGGTGAAATTGCACGGTGTCGAAGAGGTTATGTATATCTCGGGTGGCATGATGGAAGTGCAACCGGAAGCAGTGACAGTTCTGGCGGATACCGCCATCCGCGCTGCGGATATCGATGAAGCCAAGGCTCAGGAAGCCAAACGGGCTGCCGAAGAGAAACTCAACGGCAAGTCTGGCGATGTGGACTACGCGGAGGCCATTGCAGAATTGGCCAAAGCGATGGCCCAATTGCGCGTGGTGGAACTCACCCGCAAAAACTATCGCTAAGCTCTGCGCAGACAAAAAGCGGCCTCCGGGCCGCTTTTTTTATGTTTGATGGCCGTGGTTTTTAAAAGGTTGCGGTGAGCATAAACCACGCCTTATCAGTGTCTTTGGCCAGTGTGGTGGTTTCTTCCGAACCATCATAGTGCGCATACTTGGCCAAGCCGATCAGATTGCTGGTTATCGGACGGCTGATGACTAAATCCACTTCCTGACCGAGATCCAGACTCGCCTCATCAGTCTGGAAATCATGCCAGGTAGCAGCAAATTCCCATTGGTACTTTTTGCCGCCCAGGGTCAGATAGATGTCGCGGATCCCTTGCTTCGGCGTGGTCAGGAATTTGTCGGCAAAGCCCTGAAACTTGTGCAGGGTGGCTAAAGGCGTGGCAAAACCTTTTTTACCGTCGTCTGAACCTAATACCTCATAGCCCGGATTGACGTAGTAGCCGTGGCGAGATGCCGTCAACTCGAGCAGATAATAATCGGCATCATAAGCCAGGGTCGCATCACCGGCATCACGCTGCTCTGCATACATGCCGTGAGCCTTGAGCCAGGGGAGCAGAGTACCCGTGTATTCGATGCCATAAGTATTCGACGAGTTGGTGGTCGGGTTATTGTAATCCAGCAGGTAGGCGAAACCGGCCAGCGCATGATTACCGCTGAACAGGTAATCGGCGCGCAACAGATGGAAATCGCCATCCAGTTGGCCATTCGGATTATCCGGACCAAACACGGTATTGATACGCCAACTGTAGGCGTAGTCGAGGTTGAAACTGGTACTGGGGGCATACACCAGATGGGCTGCATCGAAGGTTTGTTCCAGTTGCCGCCAGGCGACACTCCCGACAAAGCGCTCTGTGCCATGTTTTATCCGCTGGCGGCCGAGCATGCCGTTCCACTTCTCCGCCGTGTAGGTGAGGGCTGCCTGATTCAGCACTGTAGCTTCCGGATCGGCCACCACAGGATAATTCTTCTTGCCGTTGACCGTGCTGTTGTAACTGTCATTGCCAATGCTGGTGACATTATCGACCTCGAGCAATCCTTTAAAACCAGCCACAGTGCCACTGGTCCATGTGAAGCGTGACTTCAACGTTGATGCATTCGCGACCTCGGCTAACCCCTCCTGGTCGACATATTCGTAGCGATAGCGTTCGCTAACGCTGGCGCTACCCCACTTGATGGCTGAGCCGATCCCTTCGGCCAGTGTTTCAGCGTGCAGTTGAGCGGATTGGCTGAGACAGATGGCAATCAGCACAGCGAGGGTACGTGGTTGGGTCATAGAGAGCACTCCATTGCAAATTTCAGAAATAAAAAACCCACCGCATCCAGAGGACGGGTGGGCATCAGTGCCAACATCAGATTATTTGTTGCAGCAATGTGACAGCAGGAGTCATGCCAGTTCGCAATTCGATGTTTTCCGCAGGTTTATTGGCTGGAAAGCAGGCAGGTGCACACCAATAAGATGCCAATCTGGTGCAACTTCATGATGTGAGGCTTAAACGTGGGGGGACAGACATGGCTTCTTGATATGAGGTATCATGCCCGCCGTTAACGCTCTCGTTGCGCGAAGGAACCTGTCTATGTCTCTGCATGTTGTCATTCTGGCCGCGGGTAAAGGTACTCGCATGCGCTCTTCCCTGCCCAAAGTCCTGCATCCGGTTGCCGGACGCCCCATGGTCAGCCATGTGATCGATACAGCCCACCAGCTGGGCGCCGAGGCTGTGCATCTGGTGTATGGCCATGGCGGCGAACTGTTGCAGCGGCGACTGGATGATGCCTCGGTGCAGTGGGTGTTGCAGGCTGAGCAGTTGGGCACCGGCCACGCCGTGGCACAAGCCACCCCGGCGATCCCGGATGATGCCCGTGTACTGGTGCTGTATGGCGATACCCCGCTCATCACCGCTGCGACGCTGGAACAGTTGCTGGCCGTGCAACCAGTGGGCGGGATTGGCCTGCTGACGGTAACCCTGGCCAATCCGACTGGCTATGGTCGCATCGTGCGTGAGAATGGCGCCGTGGTCGGCATCGTCGAGCAGAAGGACGCCAATACCGAGCAGTTGGCCATCACCGAGGTGAATACCGGCGTGCTGGTGGCTCCGGCTGCCAAGCTCAAACAGTGGCTGGCCGGATTGACCTGCCAGAACGCCCAGGGCGAATACTATCTGACCGATGTCATCGGCGCTGCCCACCGGGATGGTGCGGCCATTGCCACTGCACAACCGGCGGAAGCGGCCGAGACCGAAGGCGCCAACAATCGCCTGCAACTGGCAGCCCTGGAACGTTTTTATCAGCGCCGGGCGGCTAATCGCCTGATGCTGGAGGGGGTGACCCTTCTGGATCCGGATCGCTTCGATCTGCGCGGCTCCCTGGTCTGTGGCGAGGATGTGATCCTGGATACCAATGTCATCATCGAGGGCACTGTGGAGCTTGGGCATCGGGTGCGCATCGGCACCGGCTGTGTGCTCAAGGATTGCGTGATTGCCGATGACAGCATCATCAGCCCCTATACGGTGATCGAGTCTTCTAAATTGGCGCGCGCCACCACGGTCGGCCCGTTCGCCCGGCTGCGTCCTGGCTCCGTGCTGGGGGAGGAGGCTCATGTCGGCAACTTCGTCGAAATCAAGAATGCCTCCCTCGGGTTCGGCTCCAAGGCGGGTCATCTGAGCTATCTGGGGGACAGTGAAATCGGGGCTGATGTGAATATCGGCGCTGGCACCATCACCTGCAACTACGATGGTGCCAACAAGCACAAGACCATTATCGAGGATCACGTCTTCGTCGGCTCTGACACTCAACTGGTGGCCCCGGTGATTGTGCGCAAGGGAGCGACTATCGGTGCCGGTACCACAGTCACCCGCGAAGTGGGCGAGCATGAGCTGGTCATTACCCGGGTGCCGCAGCGGCACATTGCCAATTGGCAGCGGCCGGTGAAGATCAAGAAATAAGCGTCCCTGCTGCAATACAAAAACGGCACCCGAGGGTGCCGTTTTGTTTGGTGGCGGCATTCCTGCCGCCAACGGTCTGCTTTTCGTCCAGACTCCATCCCTCTTCATTCCCAACAATTACTGGGACAGAGCCGTTTGTTTATGGTTGCGCTGGTGCATTATTGTTCCGACTCGGCTGTGGCGCGGCGGCCCAGCTGATACCAGTCCACCTTGCGGGTGACGATCATCACCAGCGCCAGCACTACGAACAGCAGGACACTGCCCAGTAGCAGGGCTATATCCTCGGCCTGCATCAGGCCATACAGAACGGCGTAGAGAAGCGCCAGCAGACAGGCAAAACCAAACCCGCGCTTCAATCCGCCGAGCAGGTGGCTGGCGTAGAAGGCCAGCAGCCCGACACAGGCGACGCTGGCCGCCAGATAGGCCAGGGCAAAACCGATTTGTTCGGAGAACGCCAGCAGCACCAGGTAGAAGACGATCTGCGCCATGCTCACCAGGGCGTACTGGATCGGGTGCAGGCGCAGCTGCTTCAACAGCTCGAACAGGAAGAAGCTGAGGAAGGTCAGGCCGATAAACAGCTCGGCATACTTGATGGCGCGTTCGTTTTGCTGATAGTGGTCCACCGGCTCGATCAGGCTGACGGTAAATGCAGGCAGGCCGTTGATTCCCTCTTCCAGGCCATCGTTGAAGCGCTCCTGCATGTTGTTGGCAAACCAGCTGCTTTCCCATTGCGCATCGAATCCCTGGTCGCCGATTTTATGCTGACGGGGCAGGAACTGGCCGATGAAACTGGGGTGCGGCCAGTTGCTGGTCAGGCTCAGCGAGCTGCTGGCGCCCACCGGAACCAGTTCGAAATGATCGCTGCCTTGCAGCGCCAGCTCGAACTGGAAGTCGACCGATGGATTGGCCATCAGAACTTCCAGATCCAGGGGCGCATGCATGCCCTGGCTGGCATTACCAAAGCGGGCACCGGGTTCAAATGCCAGGTGCTGCTTGCCCCATTGCAGGGCTGGTACCTGCAGGATGCCGCGCGCATCGGCGATGACCACCGCCAGATAGGGTTTCCCCAGCAGGATCGAATCCTTCTTCAACTCATCGAGCGCCGCCAGGTTGAAGTGGCCTTTCAGGTGGAGCTGGCTGTGAAACAACTGGCTCTGGTAGATGCCCAGCTTGCGCGGTTCGACCTGCAGATCCCCTTCCACCGTCAGCGTTTCCGGCAGCAGCAATTGTTGCTTGCTGGTGGTGAACTCCTTGTACTTCCCTTCCTCTTCCACATAGTGGCTGCTGGTCTCCTCATACGGAATGACCAGTACCGGACCGGTCAGGCGCTGGGAGCCGCTGCTGCTGGCGCGGATCTGCTCCAGCGCCTCGGCGCGATAGGCCTGACGTTCGTGGTTCAACGACAAGACCGAGTGCAGGGGCAACTGCAGCAGCAAGAACAGGCCGAGCAAGATGGTGAGCTTATGGGTGATGAGTGACTTGAACATGGTGATCCCTCCTGGATGATTGACCAGGAGAGTCTGAGCCCCCTGTGTGGGGGCTTGATGAGGCTGTGTGAAGTCTGGGTGAAGTGGTGAAATTTTTTACGGCGTGTCAGCGTGAGCTACTTTGCCGCTGTAGCATAATCAGGAGCCGATATTTAGCGGCTCAGAGGCAACCTCAGCTCGGCGCAGGCACCGCTCTGGCCATCGTTGCGATTGTGCAGCGCTATGCTGCCCTGATGCCGCTCGACCACCTCGCGCACAAAGCTCAGGCCCAGGCCGGTACTCTTGCCGCTGTGCGGGCGGGGCAGGGAGTAGAAGCGCTCGAACAGCCGCTCCAGGGCATAGTCGGGAATGCCCGGCCCCTGATCCACAATGCTCAGTTGGTAGTCACCGCTGGTCAGAATAGTGCCCTGCAGCTCGATCTGACCCCCAGCCGGGGAGAAGTCGATGGCATTATCCAGCAGGTTGGCGATGGCCTGACCCAGTAGCAGGGCATCGGCGGGGAGCTTGGCCGCCTGGAGGTTCGAGTGCAGCTGGATCTGCCGCCGCTCGGCGTGGGGCTGCAACAGGGCAATTTGCTGGCCGATCAGCGAATCCAGCGCCACGGGCTGCTTCTCCAGCTGGGGTCTGGATTCCAGACTGGCCAGCTGCAGCATCTTGTCGATCAGCCGTTGCATGCGCTCGGCCTGCTCGCGGATGGAGAGCAGGAAGCGTTGGGCGACCGGCTCGGGCGGTGACTCCTGCAGCAATTCGGCGGCGCCGCGTAACGCCGACAACGGGCTCTTCAGCTCATGGGTCAGACTGTGCACGTACTGCTCGACATAGGCCTTGCCTTCGAGTTTGCGGCGCATCGACTCCAGCGCCTGGCCGAGTCGGGTCAACTCCGGACTGTTCAGCCGGGGCAGGGCGACGGGCTCGCCGCGACTGACGGCGGCGGCGTAATTCTCCAGCCGCCGCAATGAGCGATTCAGCCACCACACCATGCCGCCACCGGCCAGCAGGGCTATGCCCAGCAACAGGAAGGCGGCCAGCTGGATCTTGTTCTCACTGCGGGCAATCACAGGATCCATGGTGCGATTGGGTTTGCCGACGGTCAGCACGCCGCGGATCCGGCCGTTATCCAGCAAGGGCGCGGCGACGTACATCACCGAGCTGTCGGGATCGCCGGGAATGTCGCGACTGCTGCGGGCACCATAGCGCCCCTGCAGGGTGAGATAGACATCGTTCCAGCGCGAGTAATCGGCGCCCAGATCCCGGCCGCTGGAGTCAAACACCACCTTGCCGTGCAAGTCGGTGACATAGAGCCGGTATTCGACCCTGTCCTTGCGGATGCCGTCGATGCGCGCGCCTATCGGTTGCTGATTGAGGGTGGCCACCGCGCGGCCCAGGGCGCTGCGGGCCAGCGTCTCGGCGGTGAGCGGCTGCTCTGCCAGATCGGCGGTGGTGAGTTGCGCCAGCAGTTGTGCCGTGTCGATCAGGGTGCCTTCGGTGGCGCGTCGCACCCCGGGTTTGACCTCCTGCAAAAAGATATTCAGCACAAACCAGGCGGCCACCGCCACCAGCACGAAGAATCCCAGCAGCAGACGCAAACTCAGGCGCATCCTGAACTCCCTTTGGCGGTAAGGCGCAGCATCAACCCGGCTCGCTCAGGCTGTAACCGAGGCCGCGATGGGTGAGGATCGGGTTGGCGTCGGCGTCGATGTCGCGCAATTTGGCGCGCAGGGTCTTGATATGGGTATCGACGGTGCGCTCCAGACTCTCTTCGCCAGGGGCCCAGACCAGATCCAGCAGCTGGCTGCGGGAATAGACCCGCCCCGGATGCTGGATCAGGGTCTTGAGCAGCAGGTATTCGTAGCGCGTCAGGGTCAGTGGCTGGCCTTGATACTGGATACGGGCGCGCGCCTCATCCAGTTGCAGGCCGCGCGGTTTTTCTGTCGGCGCCGGGGTGGCAGGCCGCACGCGGCGCAAGATGGTTCGAACCCGGGCGCAGACCTCGCGGGGGGAGAAGGGTTTGGCGACGTAATCATCGGCCCCCATCTCCAGTCCCAGCAGGCGGTCGATCTCTTCACTGCGGGCGGTCAGGAATAGCAGCGGCAGATCTCGCTCGGCCCGGATGCGCCGACAGAGCTCGAAGCCGCCGATGTCCGGCAGGCCGACATCCAGGATCAGAAACGCCGGTTGCTCGGACTCTAAGGCTGCCAGCACCGGCAAGCCCAAATCAAACCAGCGTACGGCAAAGCCCTCCGTCTCCAGGCTGTAGATCAGGGTATCGGCGATGCTGGCTTCATCTTCCACCAGCCAAATCAAGGGGTTATTCATGGTTTGTCGCAACCTCGGCATGCATGGTTACCACGGTAGCATAGGACTCCTTGCGGGCCACAGCTCTCATTTCAACCCCAGCCGCTTGGCCAATTTGTGCAAGTTACTCGGGTCCAGCTCCAGGCGGCGAGCCACCTCGGCCCAGTTGTGTTCGCAGAGATCCAGGCTGTGGCGGATCAGCTGGCGCTGATAACTCTCCACCGCCAATTTGAGCGGTTGCAGCGATACCGGGTCGCCGGTGGCTGAGGCTGAGACTGGCGGCGCACTGCTGCCCTGCACCGGCAGGGCGATATCCAGATCCAGGTGGGCTGGCTCCAGCGTCACCATATCGCTGCGCCGGGCTCCGTGACTGACCGCCCGCAACGCGGCGCGGCTGATGACATGCTCCAATTCGCGGATATTGCCGGGCCAGCGGTAGCTGCACAGCGCCTGTTCGGTGAGGGCGGAGAGGCGCAGGCTGCGAAAACCGAGCCGGGTACGATTCAGCTCGAGGAAGTAGCCGGCCAGCAGCAGAATATCGTCGCCCCGCTCCCGCAACGGCGGGATCGGCACCGGATAGACCGAGAGGCGGTGGTACAGATCGGCACGGAACTGACCGTTGCGCACCTGGGCCGCCAGATCCCGGTTGGTGGCGGCAATGATGCGCACATCGACCTGGCGTGGCGTATCCGATCCCAGGCGCTGGATCTCGCCATTTTGCAGGGCGCGCAGCAGTTTGGCCTGTACGACCAGGGGCAACTCGCCCACCTCATCGAGGAACAGAATACCGCCGTGGGCGGCTTCGAAGCGCCCCGCCCGATCGCGGACCGCGCCGGAGAAGGCTCCTTTGACATGGCCAAACAGTTCGCTCTCGGCCAGGGATTCCGGCAAGGCGGCGCAGTTGACATGGATCATCGGCGCCTGGGCGCGCGCCGAGTGACGCTGGATGCGACGAGCCAGCAGCTCCTTGCCGACCCCGGTTTCCCCCAGCAGCAGCACCGGCAGATCGGAATCGGCGACTATATCCAGCTCATGGAGCAGCTTCAGCAGCACAGGGCTGCGGCCGATCAGCTCCCGCTCCTCGTGACCCTCCACCGGGGCGAGCGGCACATCGGGCGAGCGATGGCCCAGGCGCAACGCCAGAACCTCCTCCTCCAGTCGTCCCATGCGGATCACCGCCTCGCAGGCTCGGGCCAGATCGCTGAGTTGGCTATCCAGCCTGGGAGCCAGGGGGCCGCCCGCCAGCGAGTCGAGGGTCAGCACGCCCCAGCATTGCCCCTCCAGATAGAGGCTGATCCCCATGCAGTCATGGACCGGCAAGGGCTCCCCCTGCCGCGACTCCAGCAGGCCATCGTAGGGATCCGCCAGAGGGCTGTCGGGGGCAAAGTGCACCGCATCGCGTTGGGCGAGGATGGCGGCCAGGCGCGGGTGCTGACTGATGCTGAAGCGGCGTCCCAGGGTTTCATGGGCCAATCCGGCTACCGCCACCGGGCACAGATAATCGCCCTCTCGCTTCAACAGGCCGACCGCATCGCAGGCAAAGAACTGGCAGATGGCGGTCACCAGACGCTCTTCACGCACCCCGCGAGGATAGTCGGTGCCCAGATCCTGGATTACGAGTGGCTCAATCATGGTTGAAATCACCCTGAATGGTTTTATTTACCCTATCACTGAAGGGTTAAATTCACCATATCAAATAATAATTCGTTTATTATCATATGGTTATAATGTGGCATGCTCCGTGCAATTCCAGAGACAAGATCCCTGATTGTGATTATGGAGTAGAGCGATGAATTATCTGGAACACACACTGGCCGAACTGGCTTGCGATATCCCGGGTGCCACCCGGGTTTTCCACCACTACAAACTCGATTTCTGCTGCGGTGGCAAGGTGAAGCTGGGCGAGGCCATAGTCGGCCGCGCGTTCAGTGGTGAGCAGATCTGTGCCGATCTGGCGGCGGTGGCACAACAACCGGCCGACGAACGGGACTGGCGCGAGAGCGGCATCGGCGAGCTGATCGAGCATATCCTGACTCGCTACCATGCCATCCACCGTATCCAGTTGCCGGAGCTGATCCGGCTGGCCAAGCGGGTCGAGCATGTCCATGGCGAGCGTCAGGACTGCCCCAAGGGGTTATCCAGCCATCTGGCCCTGATGCTGGACGAGCTGGAGCAGCATATGCAAAAAGAGGAGCAGATCCTGTTCCCGCTGCTGCAGGCCGGGCAGTATGCCGTCGCCGCAGGTCCGATCCAGGTCATGCAACTCGAACACGAGGAACACGGTGACAACCTGCAAACCATGGAGCGACTCACCAATCACATCACGCCGCCGCCCTTTGCCTGCGTCACCTGGCGCGCCCTCTATACCGGTCTGAACCAGCTGCGGGAAGATTTGATGGCCCATATCCATCTGGAAAATAACGTGCTGTTTCCGGCGGCCCTCGCCGCAGCCTGAGGTTTTGGCCCTGCTTTCGGGCACCCGTAGCTGGGCAATGCCAATCAGTTAGCGAGGGAGAGATAGCCTGTTGAGCCAACCGTGGGCGGCAGGGATGCCGCCATCGAGCCCCCAGGGAAGGGTTTACGGCGAGTTGGCGAGAGAGGTTGTCTCTTCCGAACCTCTTAACTGACAAGCAGTACCCGCAGCTGGGTGCCTGTTTTTTTCCGATCGATCCCTGTTGTTGAAGGCCGCGGCTATCTGCTGCTGAGGCCTATTCTGGTTGCGGTGCTGCCGCTCCTCCACTCTCCTTTTCGCCTGCGGCTCGTCTTCCTGCCCGCAACCTCCCCACTTTTTTATCTCTGGCCGGTTTTTACGCTTGATCTTTCGATTCGAAAGATTAAAATCCAAAAACTTTCTTCTTGATTTCAGTTTGAAGCTTTATGCAGAAGCGCAATACCCAACAACGGCGACGGGCCATAGTCGCGCAACTGGCGGAACGGGGTGAGCTGAGTGTGGATTGGCTGGCCCGGGAGTTTGATACCTCGGAAGTCACCATCCGCAAGGATCTCGCCGAGCTGGAGCGCAATGGCCTGCTGCTGCGCCGCTATGGCGGTGCCGTTCCTGTGCCCCAGGAGCTGGTGGCGGATGTGCCGGAAGCGGAACAAGTTTCGAAACGAAAGTTAGCCATCGCCAAAGCCGCCGCCGAGCTGATCCGCGACCACAATCGGCTGATTATCGACTCCGGCAGCACCACGGCGGCGTTGATCCCCGAGCTGGGGAGTCGGCGCGGGCTGGTGGTGATGACCAACTCCCTGACCGTGGCCGCGGCGCTGCGCGAGCTGGAGAACGAACCCACCCTGCTGATGACCGGTGGCACCTGGGATCCGCACTCCGAAGCGTTTCAGGGCCAGGTCGCCGAGCAGGTGCTGCGCTCCTACGACTTCGATCAGCTGTTTATCGGTGCCGCCGGGATCGATCCGCTGCGCGGCACCACCACCTTCAACGAGCTGATTGGCTTGTCGCGGGTGATGGCCGAAGTGGCGCGGGAGGTGATAGTGCTGGCGGAGTCCCACAAGGTGGGGCGCAAGATCCCGAATCTGGAACTGCCGTGGAGCCGTATCGATACCCTGATCACCGATACCGGCCTGGCGGCTGAACTCAAGCAACAAATCGAACAACAGGGCGTGCAGGTGATCTGCGTGCCGGAACTCGTGTAAACAAATAACAAGGAATCTGAGCATGTGTGGAATTGTCGGGGCGGTTGCCCAACGTGATGTGGTGGATATTCTGGTCGAAGGGCTGCGCCGTCTGGAGTATCGCGGCTATGACTCGGCCGGTGTGGCGGTGATCGAGGGTCATAACCTGCAACGGGTGCGCCGTCTGGGCAAGGTCCAGGAGCTGGCCCGCGCGCTGGAGGAACAACCCCTGCATGGCGGCACCGGCATCGCCCATACCCGCTGGGCCACCCACGGCGAACCGTCCGAAACCAATGCCCACCCCCATGTCTCCGGCTCCCTGACCGTGGTGCACAACGGCATCATCGAGAACCATGAAGAGCTGCGCCACAAGCTCAAGGACCTGGGCTATGAATTTGTCTCCCAGACCGACACCGAGGTGATCGTTCATCTGGTGCACCACTACCGCAAGACGGCACCAACTCTGCTGGCGGCACTGCAACAGGCAGTCAAGGAACTGCGTGGCGCCTATGGCACCGTGCTGGTGGATGCCGAAGACCCGGAACGTCTGGTGGTCGCCCGCTCCGGCTCGCCGCTGGTCATCGGCCGTGGCATCGGTGAGAACTTTATCGCCTCCGATCAGCTGGCCCTGCTGCCGGTCACCCGTCGCTTCCAGTTCCTGGAAGAGGGCGATGTGGCGGAAGTCACCCGCCGCTCGGTCACCATTTTTGATGTCAACGGCAACCCGGTGGAGCGCGCCGAGCAGGAGTCTGAACTCTCCCACGACGCCGGTGACAAGGGCGAGTATCGCCACTACATGCTCAAAGAGATCTACGAGCAGCCCGCCGCGCTGCTGAACACCCTGGAAGGACGCCTGAGCGGCGACCATCTGGTGCCGGAAGCCTTCGGCAACGGCGCGCGCGAGATCTTCGGTAAGGTCGAACATGTGCAGATCGTCGCCTGCGGCACCTCCTACCACTCCGGCATGGTGGCCCGTTACTGGTTTGAAGAGCTGGCCGGTGTCACCTGCAACGTCGAGATCGCCTCCGAATTCCGCTATCGCAAGTCGGTGACCCGTCCCGGCAGCCTGCTGATCACCCTCTCCCAGTCCGGCGAGACCGCCGACACCCTGGCCGCCCTGCGTCTGGCCAAGGAGTCCGGCTATATGTCCAGTCTGGCCATCTGCAACGTGCCGGGTTCTTCCCTGGTGCGGGAATCGGATCTGGCCTTTATGACCCGGGCCGGAGCCGAGATCGGCGTCGCCTCCACCAAGGCGTTCACCACCCAGCTGGCGGGCTTGTTGATGCTGGTGGGCAGTATCGGCCGTTGCCGTGGCACTCTGGATGGGGCTGCCGAGGCCGCGCTGGTCAACTCGCTGCGCAATCTGCCGGGCAAGGTGAAGAGCGTCCTGACCCTGGATACCAAGATCCAGCGTCTGGCCGAAGAGTTTGCCAACAAGCACAACAGCCTGTTCCTGGGCCGTGGCAGCCAGTACCCCATCGCCATGGAAGGGGCACTCAAGCTCAAGGAGATCAGCTACATCCACGCCGAAGCCTATGCCGCGGGCGAGTTGAAGCATGGTCCGCTGGCGCTGATCGATGCCGATATGCCGATCATCGTGGTGGCCCCCAACAACGAGCTGCTGGAAAAGCTCAAGTCCAACGTCGAAGAGGTGCGCGCGCGCGGCGGCATCCTGTATGTGTTTGCGGATGAGGAAGCCGGTTTTGTCTCCGACGCCACCATGCGGGTGATGCCGATGCCACGGGTTGACGAAGTGATAGCCCCCATCGTCTACACATTGCCGATGCAGCTGCTCTCCTACCACGTCGCCATTATCAAGGGTACCGACGTCGACCAGCCCCGCAACCTGGCCAAGAGCGTGACGGTGGAATAAATCAGAACCTGCGCAACTCTATTTCCCATCCTGAGTTGCGATAATCGCTAAGAGTGAGGGCGCAGAGCATGGAAATGCTGCTGCGCCCTCTTTTGTTTCTGCATCATTATTTCCTCCATGATGGATCTGCTGCCAATCCTAGTTTGACCGCGCCTAAATTCATCAAGTTTTTTGTTCACGATTCAACGGCAATATTTTCGATTGTTTTGACGTTTCTGTGGCGTTATCGCATCGGATTTTTTCATATCATCTTTATAGACTAAATGGGATTCATGCATCTTGGAATACCTTATTAATATTGATTTCGTGATGACTAAATCGGCCTAATTCCATGATGAGTACAGAAATCCATAGCAAACAGATAACAGAATCCTCGCGTAAAAAAATAGTTGTCTGCTTTTAATTTGAAATGAAAAGCCTGGTTATTTTGAGATGTTTTACATACAGAAAAAGTTATGACATCCATTATGTCTTGCTAAGAAACCAAGATGGTTCATTTTGTTTATGTGTTTCATAGGTAAGGTAGTTACGCCTCCTGCAGGAGGCGCTAGACCACTAATCATAAATTACTTATTGTTGAATGAATGCGTCCTGCTCTCGCTAAACTTATTAAAAATTCAATAAGGATTTTACATGTTTATCAAGAATTAAAAGTTCACCCTCAGATGGACCATTAAACCTGGCTGTTATTTCAAGTGATAAATCTCTAATTGCTCGGATATGTGTGTTATCTTCATCGAAACGTGGAATATTCAAATAATCAGCGACACTAACACCCAAACTTAGCTTGGAGGAATAGGCTGATATTGTACCGGAAATTACAGGAGCGTTTAGAAAGCCGGTTAAATATGCGGCCTCTCCCTCTGTTTCGGTAGGTATAAAGTAAAGCTTGTGGTCAGGTATGACTATCTTTTCGCCAGAAAAACCAGAAGCTGCACTTCCTACGTAGGCAGCAGCGAACACCTTTCCGATTTCACGCCACAATACTTTATAAGGCGAAAAGGTATATGCCCCTGTGCTCCATAGCGAATAGAATGCCTGCCCTTTTTGAAATCTTTTGAGGCTAGAACGGCTCTCAAGATGGGATTTAAAGCGATTCAAAAATTTGAAAACCAGCGGAGAATGAACAGCCAGATCCGGATCTCCATGCATTCCTCGCTGAGGAACAATGATACGCAAGTGTTCATCTGGAACAGCGCAAAAAGGCTTTACTCCCTTGCCCCTGAGTAGAGGGAAAACATGCTCGACCTCAATTCGAGCTGTTATTTCCGGAATACCTTTAGTTTTACCAATGGTGGCGGCATTTCGTACTGTAACTGTGTTTTCATCGCCCTCTTCCGTTGCATAGACCCAGAACACACCGTTACGATCTGCGGTAACACCTTTGCGAGCTTGGTACACTCGCTCTGCACCAGCAAATACTTTAGCGAATATAACCTGCTCTTCATGCGGGCCGATAAGCCAAGGTCTCTCTCCTTCTCCACCCGGCACGGGGACTGCCGTGTATTCGATCTGCTTTGCAGTTTTACGAAACTCCTCCGCGCTATTTGAGTTCCGCAGAGTCGAGGCTGGTACATCACCATTAGTCCAGACTCTGTACGGTACAGGAAAAATAGTCGGAGCATCTCGTTCTAGAGCGAGAAAACGAGGCATATTGGTCACTCCGTCGAATGGACTGATTGCATCGAAGTCCTCAACCAATAGTACTTTGCAGTTCACGTTATTGGGACCGACAGAAAATCTGCGAAAACCAGCACTTGAGGGAGTTGTAAAAACTGAGCCTGGTAGGAAAAAGCCAAGTCGCCCCGAGGGGGCTAGGTAATGATAAATCGCTTGGTAAGTTATAACCGTAGAAATATCTGCTTCTATTCCACCCACCCATTTATCAGTACTAAAAACACCAAGCTTCTTGCATTGCGCCTGAATAGTCTTGGTGTATTCCTCTGGAAGATTGCTCCATTTTACCCAAGGTGGGTTGCCGCAGACATAACTTGATGGTGGGATGGCGGCCGCAGCAAAACGATCGGCTAGGATAGCGCACCAAATACCATTCCACCCTTGTTCATGGAGCGATACTAAGTTTTCGATAGTAGTCTCAATATTTTGAATATCGTCATCATGCAACAGCATTGATTTGAGATTTGATCGAATCGCACTGCTTATTTTTGCCGCATTAAAATCTGCATCGATCAACTCCCTTATTCTCGCAAATACCTTAAAGAACTCTGAATGGTTGATCATCGCTTCTGGTACTGAGAACTCTCTTGGGCCAACTTCGGTCTGCATGACATAGTTGTAGCTTGGGAAAGGATCGCTACTCACACAAGCCGGATTGATTGCATCCGCTAAGTAGACCGGTAAGCGTATGGGGTCATCAGGATCCAGAAATGGGGAAAGAAATACAGCCAACGATCCCTTGGCTGCAAGTACAGCAAGGGGGTTCAAATCAATCCCATTTAACCCTAAAAGCAGAGACCTTGCCGTGGCACTATCGCCTTGCTCTAACCGACGCCGGCGTAGCGCCTCAAGCAAGAATGTGCCTGAGCCGCATGTTGGATCAGTAAGTGAAGCTTTTGTACTCCACTCAATGAGATCCATCCCGTGTTCGGCAAGCCAGTCAGGTGTATAAAACTCTCCAAGAGCATGACGGACTTCGCGAGGAATAAAGCGCTCATATATGCCCTTAAATAAATCACGCGTAGTATTAGGATGCTTTTTTGCGACTGTGAAGTCGACTCCGGAAAGCCTCCCAAACAATGCTTCTAAATGAGGGCTATACTCTTCCCAACCATTATCATCTAGATACCAAGAAAAAAAGTCGCCGCTGAGCATATTTAGAATGCCAGAGTGTTCAAATAGTTCACCCGTTTCCACTACCTTCAAACGATCCACTACTGGTACCGTCGAATCTAGAATGTTTTGGCTCGGCCGAGGAAGAGCACATGCAGTAACGATTTTTGCAATTATTGCGATGTAAGTATTCAGCGCAAAAAGATAAGCAGCAGGATTTTCATCATAGGGCTGATCATGTGATATTTCTTGTCTAGCCAGCAGCATCTTCATATTTGCAGGCTGAAAACCTACAACTTGACTAAAAAGCCTACGCCACTCTGTAAAAAGCATCTTCGTTTTGGAAGTACAAGGATTTGTCTCAGCCCGGCATATGTTTTTGTAAAGTGCAGGAATTAGCGCGATTCCATGGTCGGAGTCAGGCCCGACTAGTCCTTGCAATAGCTGAGGATGAACAAGGGGACGCCCATCCTGCTCAAGTAAATCCAATAGTCGATTCGCGGCGTTGATGTCAAAAGGAATTACACCACCCCAGTTTGAGAAATTCTCTTCAAAATTACCAAAGCTAATATGGGATCCATCCCATATTATTAATATATAGTCTTCTAAACGGCGCCCTTCTTCGGCTGAGATAAGGGTCGCATATTCTTCAGCTTGAGCTCGAGCATGATTAGCTTTGCTATTTAGACGCCCACCAAACGATCTTGGTGGTTCATACTCGATGACCACAGCCCCATGAGCCACATCAGCAAATTTAGTGGGTTTACCCGCTTCTTTAAGCGCTCTTTCCAACTGAAATGGTGTCCATGGAATATTTCGAGCTTCGCAAGCTATTTTAAGAGCACCTTCCAGCTCATGTCGCAATTGTGCCTCGTTGCTTGCGGCTTCAGAAGCTAAAGTAACTTTATTGACGAGCTGTGATGCAATTTTTGACATTGCGGGAACCCTATTGTAATTGATCTATTTCTTGTCGTAGGAGATAAGATAATCCAAAAACACTCAGTGTCTCTCTATTTATATTTCCTACGTATTACTCTTCAACCCAGCTCCGGTAAAGAGATGTTTGAAAATAGTCTCAGCAAGCATTGGAGGCACGGCATTTCCAATTTGAGTAAACTTTGAATCGGTATCTCCTACTGGCTCAAAATCATTCGCAAATGTCTGAATACGAGAGCACTCTCTCCAAGAGAGCCGTCTCGGTATCTCAAGGATAGGTCGAGTAGGGTCTGCGGATAGATGTTCATATTCATCTGAGAAGTCCCATCTTTGCTTCCAGCCATCAGCTAGATTAGACCATGTCAGTTTCATAACTGGACTTGCTGGATGTAATGTTACATGCCGCGAATTAGCCACCACTGTAAATGCTGGTTCACTCCACTTAGCTTTACGATTTCTGGACATAAAGTACCAAGAAAAATGGCCTTCTGGGTCATGCGGACGCTCATAAAACTCACCCTCAGGCCAAAGAGGCAGACCCAAAATTGCATCACCATGAGATGTATAAGGCTTAAGATCAGGTTTTTTTCTTGTTGCTTTCCCATGTGTTTCAGGAGGAAATTCAAAAAATTGATTTAGATCCTTCCTTACGCCAACAATGAATAGACGCTTACGTGATTGAGGAATCCCATATGCCTTGGCGTTGATGAGGTGATGGCTCACAACATAGCCTTCCTGTCTGTAAGCTGTTTCCTGCTCCTCCAGAAAGCTTCCTGCACCCAATTGCTTCAATCCAGAAACATTCTCTGCCACGAAATATTTTGGGCGGACTAGGCTGATTACTCGTAAGAACTGTTTATAGAGATTTGTTCGCTCGTCTTTTTTGGGATCCCTGTTGCCAGCCATAGAAAATGACTGACACGGATATCCTCCAACTACGACATCGGCATTTGGAAATGTTAGGATCTGCGATATATCGCCATTTCGCACATCGGTGTTAGGAAAATACTTTTCCAACGTTTTACACGCATCTTTAAGGATGTCGTTTGCAAAGACGATGTGACCTCCGGCAGCTTCGATACCGAAGTCCATTCCCCCACATCCGGAAAATAAAGATAGGACCCGGATTTTCTCTCCGTCTTTCTCAAACATATTATTCACGTTGTCTCACATCAGATTTCTTTTTTTCCACGTTCTCGCCCTGCTCCAAAAGTGGCCAGCGCGCCTTCAAATACACATCGACAGCATCCCGTACCACCCATGCAAGTGAAACACGATGTTCTGCTGCGATCTGTTCCAGCACAGAGTACTGTTCTTCAGGAAAGCTTATGGATGCGCGAACGCTGCACTCATGAGCACCTGTATCCTGCCGTCTTCGCTGTATAGACATAACTTGCATACTCGCAAAATTCCCTCACCACTTTACACCAAAGTGGTGAACTGTAGATACATCCAGCAGTTAAAAAATAAATGACGATTCAAATACTAAAAGACCAATTCACTGCCAGAAAATTTGCCAATGCATATCGATGCTTGATGTCGAATTAGGTTCCATAGGGAGCTCTTATTGGGAGCTTTACTAATCCAGGCAACAAGATCAGCTCTGACTGACCCAAGTTCTCAATAAAGAAATATTGGTCGGGAAGCTTTTTCTTTTGAGCTTCTATAGCTGGCGCTATTCCACCAAGGCGACTGATTTGACTTGCAGCCAGATGGGTTGGCCGGGGTGTACGCCCAGCTCATGGGCGGAGCGGGTGGTCAGGCGGGCGATCAGGATCGACGCGCCGACGCGCACGCGCACCAGCGTCAGGCCGGGGTGTTCATCGGTCAGCATGGCATCGACCACGCCGGGCAGATGGTTCTGGATGCTGGTGTCGACCTGATGCTGCAGCGACAGGCTGACATCCCGCGCCAGCACCCGCAGCCGTCCCTTATGGCCGATGGCATGGCCCTGATCCCGCGCCCAGAGCGAGCCGCCGGCAAATGCCATACGCATCAATCCCCACTGGCTGTCCCGTTCGCAGATCTCGCCCTCCAGCACCACACCCGCCTCTTCCCCCAGCCGGATGGGCAGATCGAGCCGGGAGAGGATCTCGGTCAGCGGCCCCTGGGCCAGGGCGCGGCCGGCCGACATCACCACCAGATGGTCGGCCAGGCGGGCCACCTCATCGGGCGAGTGGGTGACATAGAGGATGGGGATCTGCAGCTCGTCGTGCAGGGTCTCCAGATAGGGCAGAATTTCCCGTTTGCGCGCCAGATCCAGCGCCGCCAGCGGTTCATCCATCAGCAGCAGTTGCGGACTGACCGCCAGGGCGCGGGCTATGCCGACCCGCTGCTTCTCGCCGCCGGAGAGCTCCGCCGGTTTGCGCGTCAGCAGGTGTTCGATACCCAGCAGGGTGATGGCTTGATCCAGGGCGATGGCGGGCGTGCCGCGACTGCGGCGCTGGCCATACAGCAGGTTGTTGCGCACCGTGAGGTGGGGGAACAGGTTGGCATCCTGAAACACATAACCGATGTCCCTGTGGTGGGTCGGGCGATAGTGCTGCTCGTCCTGCCATACCTCGCCATTGACCACACAGCGCCCCTCCGGGCGCGAGCCCAGACCGGCAAAACAGCGCAGCAGTGTGGTCTTGCCGGATCCGGAGTGGCCGAACAGCGCGGTGATGCCCTTGCCCGGCAACTGCAGATCGACATCCAGGGTGAAATCTTGCCAGCCCTTGCGAAACCGGGCCTGAATGGGGGCATGAGCCATGGTTTACCTCAGGGTTTTGGGGCCGCGCCTGAGATGCAGGCCCAGCAAGACGACAAACGAGAACACCAGCATGACGGCGGCCAGACGGTGGGCATCGGCATATTCCATGGCTTCGACATGGTCATAGATCTGCACCGAGGCGACCCGGGTGATACCGGGCAAATTGCCGCCGATCATCAATACCACCCCGAACTCGCCCACGGTATGGGCGAAGGTGAGGATGCTGGCGCTGACAAAGCCCGGCAGCGCCAGCGGCAGGGCTATGGTCAGGAAGCGATCCAGCGGTGAGGCGCGCAGGGTGGCGGCCGCCTCGAACGGGGCGTCACCGATGGCCTCGAAGGCGCTCTGCAGCGGTTGCACCATGAAGGGCAGGGAGTAGAACACAGAGGCGATGACCAGACCGCTGAAGGAAAACGGCAGCAGACCAACCCCGAACCAGGCCAGCAGCGGCGCGATCGGGCCATTGGGGCCCATGGCCAGCAGCAAATAAAAGCCGAGCACCGAGGGGGGCAGCACCAGGGGCAGCGCGACTATGGCGCCTATGGGTTTACGCCAGCCACTGCGGGTGCGGGCCAGCCACCAGGCCAGCGGGGTCGCGACCCACAACAGAATAAAGGTGACGACACTCGCCAGCTTGAGTGTCAGCAAGATGGCTTGCCAGTCACTATCGGTTAACCACATCCCTGCATCCTTGCGTTATTCGCGGGGCTTTCCCCGCGCGTGATTCCGGCAGCGCGCGATCCGGATCCGCGCCCTGCATTGCGAGTTGTCCAGCAAGATACGCGCCAGAACCCAATGCTCATTCGATAAGGCAGAACCTGTTTCCTTGGAATCATGCGCTATGTAGATAAAAACCTAACGCGGGTTCGGTTGGCCTTTATTTTGCAATTCTGCTTCGGGCCCGGTCGCCACCTCGCATCCCGCCGAGGTGAGTTTTCGGCAACCAGATGGCGATTTATGCCCTGTAGACTGCTGTTTTACCACGTTTATGGCAGGAGCCTGGCTTGGGGGGCGACTTACTCCGGTTTCTCCCTCGGAATTTGCTCGTGATGAGCATGACATTCTGTCGTTATGGTGACACGAACATAGCGACAATGATGACAACAAGACAAAAAGGAACTTCATGATGAAACAACCCTCACCTCTGTTCACGTTTGTACTCTTTGCCCTGACCCTGGGTCAGGTTGCTGCAGCCCGGGCCGATGAGGTAGTCGTCGCCGTGGCGGCCAATTTCCTGGCGCCGCTGCAGGAGATCAGTGCCGAATTCACCAAGGAAACTGGGCACACCACAGTGCTCACCGCCGGAGCCACCGGCAAGATGTTTACCCAGATCCAGAATGGCGCACCGTTCGAGGTGATGGTGAGTGCCGATAGTGCGACACCAAAGAAGCTGGTCCAGGCGCAGCTGGCCGTCACCGATTCCCAATTCACCTATGCCCGCGGCAAGCTGGTGCTGTGGTCAACCGATCCGGCACTGGTCGATGCTCAAGGCGCTGTGCTGAAGGCGGCCAGATTTAAACATCTGGCCATCGCCAATCCGAAGACCGCGCCCTACGGCCAGGCCGCCATGGAGACGCTGGCCAAGCTGGGCCTGACGGCGGCATTGCAACCCAAGCTGGTGCAGGGCGAAAACATTGCCCAGACCAAGATGTTTGTCGACTCCGGCAGTGCCGAGCTGGGCTTTGTCGCGCTGTCCCAGGTCTTCAAGGGTGGCAAGGTGACTAAAGGCTCGGCCTGGGAGGTGCCGCTGGATCTCTACGCACCGATTTATCAGGACGCTGTCTTGCTGAAAAAGGGGGCGAACAATCCGGCAGCCAGCGCCTTGCTCACCTATCTGAAGAGCGACAAGGCCAAGGCGATCATGGCGCAATACGGCTATATCCACTGAGTGCTAACTAGCTGTTCCGAATAGCAAATCACTCACGACAGCGACTTAGGTAGCGCTAAGCTGACCCTCTGCGCCAGGGATGGCGCGGTGGAGCCCCCAGGGATGGGTTCACGGCGTGTCAGCGTGCGCTTCCTGGTCGATGGCGCATCATGAGGATCGGCTATTTCGGGAAAAAACATCACGCCAGCTGTGGCTGGCGTGAGGGTTTTGCACTCAAACGGGCAGCGGCAAGCGGCTGCGTTTAGACCGGGACACCCAGAATCACATGACTGGCCTTGATCAGGGCAGAGGCGGGTACGCCTTCCTTGAGCCCCAGATCCAGTACCGCTTCATTGGTGATCACCGAGTAGACCAGGTTACCGCCCGGCAGTTCGATACCGACTTCGGTGTTGACCGCGCCTTTGGTGAGGAACTTGACGGTACCGGCCAACTGGTTGCGGGCACTGAATTTCAGGGTGGCTTCACCGGCCAGCACCATGACCCAGGGGGCCTTGATGAGAGCTGTCGCGGTTTTGCCAACCGCCAGACCGAGCGTGTCGACGCTGGATTCGGTGACTATGGCCACCAGCTTGTCGCCGCCGTCCAGGGTGAGCTCGACTTCGGCATTGACGGCACCGTTGACGAGGGCGGAGATGGTGCCGGTGAAGATGTTCCGTGCGCTGATATTCATGGTGAACTCCTTGTGATGAGCCATGGCAAGAGTTGGCCCGATTTTCGCTATGCATGAGAGGGTATAGCGTGCTTTCTGGGCTCGGATTGACTCTACGCGCCTGCGTTCGTCGATCACAACCATAGCGCTACGGGTTTTTCAGCCACCCAGCCGGGCTTTGACCGGATTCTGGCTCCGGTGGCTGGCTTCGTTGTAACAGGGACGACATAACGACAATGACGCAAAACACACACATATTGCGCACCAAATTAGAGGTCGAGACCGAGTTCGGGGCCTTCCTCGGCGATACCCGCATCCGCTTGCTGGAGGCCATCGCCGTGCATGGCTCCATCTCCCAGGCAGCAAAAAAAGTGCCGCTCTCCTACAAGGCGGCCTGGGATGCCATCGACAATATGAACAATCTGGCGGAGCAACCGCTGGTGCTGCGCAGCGCCGGTGGGCGACAGGGCGGGGGTACCCAGCTGACGGCGTATGGCAAGAAGGTGGTGGCCCTGTATCGGGCGCTGGAGGCCGAGTATCAGGCGGCGCTGGATCGACTCACCGCCAGCATGCACGAGGAGTCCGACAATGATTTTCAGCAATTTCGACAGCTGCTGCGGCGGATGTCGATGAAGACCAGTGCCCGCAACCAGTTCGCCGGCGAGATCGTCGGCCTGCGCAGCGGCCAGGTGGACTTCGAGGTGCGGTTGCGGCTGGATGCCGAGAATGAGCTGGTGGCGGTGATCACCCGGGAATCGGCGGAATCCCTCGGGCTGACCATGGGCATGGAGATGTTCGCCATGGTCAAATCCTCCTCCATCCTGCTGCTGACCGACACCCGCGTGAAGACCACGGCGCGCAACCATCTGTGGGGCGTGGTGAGCCGAATTCATGAGGGACCTGTGAACTCCGAGGTAACTCTGACCCTGCCCAGCGGCAAGACGGTCTGCGCCGTGGTGACCCACGACAGTATCGGCAAGCTGGAGTTGCAAGTCGGGCAGCAGGCCTGCGCCGTGTTCAAGGCGTCGTCGGTGATCCTCTGCCTGCAATCCTGAGTCGTGATTGGGAGATCGACCATGAACCCTTATGTATTGGCAGATAGCTGGCTGCAGCAGCTGCTGAGTGACGATGTGCCCCATGGCGATCTGACCAGCTGGGTGCTGGATCTGGGGCAACAGGGCGGCCAGATGCAGTTCTCGGCGCGTTACGCCATGGTGTTGTGCGGCAGCGAGGAGGCGCGGCGACTTGGCGAAATGCACGGGTTAAGTGCCGTGGGAGCCATTCGCCCGAGTGGCAGCCGATTGCAGGCCGGGGAGCCGATCCTGACCCTGGCCGGTCCCGCCGATGCCCTGCATCGGGTGTGGAAAACCGCCCAGACGCTGATGGAGTCTCTCTCCGGCGTGGCTACGGTTACCGCCGAGCTGCTGGCCGCCGCCCGACGTGGCAATCCGCAGGTTGCGTTGGCCTGTACCCGCAAGAACTTCCCCGGCACCAAGGCGGCGGCGATGAAGGCCATTCTCTGTGGCGGCGCCCTGCCTCATCGTCTGGGGCTCTCCGAGACCCTGTTGCTGTTTGCCGAACATCGCTTGTTCCTCGGGGACGAAACGGAGGTGCAGACGGTGGCTCGCCTGCGCCAGCAGTGCCCAGAGCGTAAGCTGGTGGTGGAGGTGAGCTCCGGGGCCGAGGCCGAACTCTGGGCGGCCGCGGGGGCCGATGTGCTGCAGTTGGAGAAGCTGCCTCCTGCCGAGGTCGCGGCCGTGGTGCAGATGAGCCAGGGTTACCCGCAACGTCCAGTGGTCGCGGTCGCGGGCGGCGTGTCGCTGGCCAACGCCGAGGTCTATGCCGCCACCGGCGCTCAGGTGCTGGTCAGCAGCGCTCCCTATCAGGCCCCGCCCAAAGATGTGCAGGTGACCTTCTCGATGGTCTAAGCGGTGCGGTTTTCTGAGCTCGCCGGTGGCTGAACGCCCTGCCTGCGGGCATAATCGACTCCCACTAATGCCGATTCAAACGACAACAAGCACGGGCTCGGGAGTTACCGATGAAACAGACAACGATAGGCACCCTGATCGGGTTGGCGCTATGGACCACCAGCAGCCCGAGTTGGGGTTGCGCCGATGTGGATTGCTCACCACCACAGATGCTGCAACTCACCGCCGAGCAGTGTGGCCTGACCGGCCTGCCGTTTCTGGCGGCGGACAATGACACCCGCATCACACTAGCACTGCTGACCCAGGCGCAGGGGCAATCCTCCTTGCAGGGGCAGGATCCCGAGACCCGGCAATCCCGGCCGTTATCGGTGCCCTTTGCGGTCTCTGAATTGCTCTCTCCCGAACCCATGACGCCAGCGGCCACGGATGCGGCCTCGGCGCTGGATACCCTGGCCCAGACGCTGGGTGTGCAGCCTGCGACTCTATCGGCCGCCCATGAGCGGGGCAACGGCTGGCTGGAGGGGCGCTGCGGCTTGAATCGTCCCGAGGTGGCGGAGCCCTTCTTGCGGGCACTGCAAGCCAGTGGTCTGCCCGCCGAGCAGACGCAACCACTGGCCGAGGCGCGGGTCGCGCTGATCGGTCTGTGCCAGAGCGATACCCTGCCTGATTTCACGGCCTTGCCCGCGACGGCGGAGGCGACTCCGTTCAGCGATTATCTGCGCGGGGCGCGTGCCTTCTATCTGGGGGATTTTGCCGAAGCCCGGAGCCTCTTCACGGCGCTGAGCCAGCAGGAGCAGCCCTGGTTGAAAGAGACCGCTACCTATCTGCTGGCCCGGGTCGCCATCAATCAGGCCCAGGCCAATGCGTTGGATGAATATGGCTTCTTCGATGCCAGCAAGGTGGACAAGGCGCCCCTGGTCACCGCCGAACAGGCGCTGGATCACTACCTGGCGACCTATCCGCAGGGGCTGTACGCCGCCTCGGCCCAGGGTCTGTATCGCCGGGTCTATTGGCTGCAGGATGACGGGGCCAAGCTGGCCGCCCTCTATCAACAGGCGCTGCAGAGTACCCAGGTGAACGAGGGTCTGCCGCTGTGGAACGAGATCGATCTCAAATTGCTGGCCAACAAGACCCCTGCGACCTCGCCGCTGTTCTTGCTGGTGCAGGATCTCAAGCGCCTGCGACTGCACCCGGAGTGGGAAGAGAGCTGGCAACCGCTGACCACCGAGGAGCTGAAGGGCCAGCAGGCTGCATTTGCGGCGGCCGGGCTGTCGGCGCAGTGGGAGTATCTGCAACTGGCTCAGCGTTACTATGTGGCCAAGGATTATGCCGGTGTGGTGCAGGCGATCGCCGCGCCTCAAGGCTCCGGGCCGCTGGATCTGCTGGCGTTCAGTCGCCAGATGTTGCGTGGCATGGCGCTGCAGGCCCAGCAACAGTGGCCCCAGGCGGAGGCCCATTGGCAGCAACTGCTGGCCGCCAAACCCGATGCCCTGCAACAGCAACTGCTGCAATTGGCTCTGGCGATGACTCTGGAGCGGGCGGATAAGCTGGATGCGCTATTTGCCGCCCAGTCGCTGGTGACCCGGGATGAGCTGCGGGATCCGCTGCTACGGTTTAGTGCCTCGGCGCCGCTGCTGCGCCAGGTCAGTGCCGACGGGGGGTTGAGTCACGAGCTGCGCAATACGGCGCTCTATACCCTGCTGGTCAAGGATCTCAACCGCGGCCACTACGCCGATTTCCTGCAGGATCAGGCGCTGCTGGCTCAGGCTCCAGCTCAAAAGCCCTTCGATCTGGCTCCCTTCAGCCAAGGGGCGAGCAACGAGGAGGGCTATAGCTGTCCGGCTCTGACCGAAACGGTGAGCCAGTTGGCCAGCACCCAGACTGGGGGCAAGCCGGCGGCCAAGGCGCTCAACTGCCTGGGCGAGTTCTTCTATCGTCAGGGCTGGGATGAGTCGCCGCTCGGTAGCAAGCCGGGAGCGACCCTGCTGGGTGGCGCGCCGGATCGCTTTGCCGGTGCGGCCCACGGGCGCCTGGCGCTGTATCAACAGGTGATCGCCGACCCCAAAGCTCCTGCCGAGGAGCGCAGCTATGCCCTGTTCCGCGCCATCAACTGCTTTGCCAGCAGCGGCTATAACCACTGCGGCAGCGAAGAGATCCCCAAGGCGGAGCGCAAACGCTGGTTCAATACCCTCAAGCAGAGCTATGCCGCTTCGGTCTGGGCGAAACAGTTGAAGTACTACTGGTGAGTCGCGGTCGCTGCATCGGACTGCTGGTACTGGGCAGCCTGATGGTCGGGGTGTGGGGCTGGCTGGCAGCCGATGCCTCATCGCCCACTGTGATTGCGCCCACGGCGGCTGCGCCAGCGATGGATCACTCGGCTCGGGTCGACGCGGCGCTCTATCGCCAGTTCTGGCTGTGGGCCGCGGTCAAGCCACAGCCGGTGCTGCATCAGGCGCAGCGGCTCTATCTGCTGCAGGGGCATATCAGCCAACACGAGGGAGAGGCGCGCTTGCAGCCGCAAGGGCTACCGCCTTCCCCCCTCAAGGTGCCGGAGCTCTGGCTCAGCTATCGGGTCGCGACCCTGGATTGGCAACCGGGTGTGGTGCGCGATCTGTTGCGGCAGCGCACCGCCTGGCAGGCCAAAGGCAATCGGGTGATCGGCATTCAGATTGATTTTGATGCCGCTAGCCCGAAGCTGGCGGGCTATGCCGACTTCTTGCGCGGGCTGCGGCGCCAGTTACCCGCCGATTGTCAGCTGGGCATTACCGGCCTACTGGATTGGAGTGCCAATGGGGATGTCACCACGCTCAATGGCCTGAGCGGGGTGGTGGATGAGCTGGTGGTACAGACCTATCGCGGCCGGACCACTGTGGCTGACTATGCACAGTACCTGCCTGCCCTCAAGCGGCTGACGCTGCCCTTCAAGTTGGGGCTGGTGCAGGGGGGCGAGTGGCAACCGCGTTGGCAGCAGGAGTTTGCCGCTCAGCCTAACTATCGCGGCGAGGTGGTGTTTCTGCTCAACTCCCGCTGAATGGCAATCCGCTTACGAGTGATGGGGTTTGCTGCTGGTATGGCGAATGCGCTTGCGGGATGACAATTGCAACAGGCTGACGATAAAACCGCGCTGCTGCAGGAGCTCGATCGCCTGTTTATGGTTCTCGCAGATGGTGACATCCGCATCCTGGGGTATCACCGGATGGGTGGCCTGATTGATCTTCAGGAAGATATTTCTCGCGCCCTGAGCCATGACCAGCACAGTACAGCGCAGGCCATGGCTTTGCCCCAGGCGATTCCTTCCCGCATCAGTTCGGTTGATTCCGGAGTGCGACCGAGCCAACCCTCCATATCCACCACATGAGCCCAGTGCGTGGGCTGGCCTTGCTGCATCCAGGTCCGTTGCAGCTGCTCGGCCCAGTCGGCAGCCCCCTGCTGATTGAAGGCGCCATCCAGGATGGAGATACAGACATTGCCCAACCAGTGGACCGTTGCGTGACCGTGAGCCTTGGTGACCATACGAGAACCTGATAGTGGAAACGGGTGTTTCCAGTATAGGCCTTAGAAGGTGGCCACCAGTGAGGATTGACGATTCACCTGATCGCGGATCAGGGTCAATATCTGGGCGATATGGGGATCATCCGCGGTTTCTCCGGGCAGATAAATTCCGACAATGCCCTTGTTATAGCGCTCGACCATCTCCAGAGCCTGGATCCCGAAACCACGGAAATAATCACCCATACAGCGCGGATAAGGCATGACGGCATTGGTGTCGCGGATGATGTCGAGGCTCACCATGATGGAATTGCTGGTGTAGATAATCTTCTCGTTGAGTTGCAGCATGCTGCGCTGTTGCTGTTTGGGGTGCAGGTCATCGACCAGGTGCAGATAGCGATTCTCGTCCGGCGTGACCAGCAGACTGGGGTAGTTCAGCAGATCGCTGTGCCGACAGGGTTTACCGAGCAGTGGATGTCCTTCGCGCACGAAGACATCGTCGTTGGATAAAAACAATGGCACAAACAGCAAGCCGGATTTATGGGTCAGGCCATGGATCTCGTGACCGATAAACAGATCGATATCGCCGTTGAGCAGCATATCCAGCAGGCGCAGATGGTTGCCCAGATCCACATTCAAGGATGCGGCGCTATGACTCTGACGGTACTGCTGCAGCACATGGCGCAGCAGCGGGTGCCACCAGGCGTGACCCGAGCCGATACGCAAGCCGCGCTCACTCCGTTGCTTGATGAACTCCAGCTTGTGCAGCGTTTGCTCGTAGATGCGCTGCATGATGCGCGCCTGATCCTGCAATAACACACCACTTTCGGTCAGGGTGATGCCGGTTGACGAACGGGTAAACAGCTCGATGCCGAGAGAGGCCTCCAGCCGCTTCATATTGTGGGTCAGCGTGGGTTGGCTGATAAACAGGCGTTTCGCCGCCTGACTGAGATTCTTGCTGGTCGCGACCTCGAGAAACTGTTGCAGCAATTTGTCCACGATGGAGATGCCATGGTCATTGAATTTATCGATGGAGGGGACGATAGGAGTCTGGCTCTGCAGTGTCAATCAGAACATATCTGAACGATTAAGCTGCAGAAAAGTATAAAAAGTTGAGTAGATCGCATTTTAGACCATGGGAAACCGAGCTGTTTTCGGCATTTCTTTGCGTCGGGTCACGGGATGTCTCTTGGCTATAGATGCTATCTATCGCCGTGTCGGGCAATTGCATTATCTAAAGAAGGACTCTCTCGATACAGTCCGCCACCAAAGCAAGCGGATATCGTGGGTGCTTGTCCTCCTCCTTCCTTGTCTCGTTCTGGATATGGACTGCACATCGTGCGGCTGTGGTCGCAGATCCTCTCTTGATTCCGTACCGCTATCCCCGGTGCCTTGTTATTGGTCTGATCATCAGGAGCTATTCATGTCCCATCGTTTTCCATTGTCTCTATTGTCGTTGTGCCTGGCTGGGTTGACGCTGGCCGGATGTAACGATTCAAACGACTCGTCACCCGTCGATCCGGAGCCGCCGGTTGAACCGACCGCCCCCTACGCGGTGGATCTCTACCTCAAAGGCGAATTTAGCAGTTGGTCGGCCCAGGAGGGGTACAAGTTCAAGTACCGGGATGGCAGTTATCATCTGGATAACGTGCTGTTCAAGCAGAGTCTGTCGGCCTTCAAGGTGGCCGATCCGGATTGGGCTCTGGCGACCACCTTCACCGCCGATCTGGAAAATGAAACCCGCATTATCCCGGATACCCCAGTGGCCCTCACGACAGGGGAAGGCGGTGCCAATATGGTGCTGGCCGTGGAAAATGAGGGACGTTATGACTTTGAACTGGATGCCAAGGATCCGGCCCATCCGGTGCTGTCATTCGCCCTGGATGCCCCGCCCATTGACTACGATCTCTACCTGCGCGGTGGTTTCAATGGCTGGGGAACCTCCTATCCGCTGACCTATCAGGGGGATGGCATCTACGCCATCACCACCCAATTCACCCCGGGACGCCAGGAGTTCAAGATCGCCAACTCCGGTTGGGATCATGCCTTCACCATCAATCTGGATACTGTGACTACCGCCGATCTGGATACCGCCTATCCTCTCGATACCGGCGATAACGGTGCCAACTCGGCGCTACAGATCACCGAGAGTGGCTTTTATCGGGTGACGCTGGATGCGTCGGCTGATCCGGGACATCCGGTGCTGAAAATCGTCAAGACCACGGGGGGCGATGATGTGACCATAGATCCCCATGCCGGACATGAGGCCAGCCAGACCCTGAGCTATCCGGTGACCGGTGTTCGGGAAGAGCAGGCGATCTTCTCGGTGGCCAAACTGGCGGACCCGTTACGCAGCTACGCCCAATCTTCGACTCAGGATCTGCGCGATCCGGGCAACAACTATGTGACGGTCACCGAGCAAGAGGGCCAGCCCCGGGTTCGCTCCGGCAGTATCGCCTTTGATGCGCTGTTCGCGCTGGCGGTGCAGGAAACCAAGGATGACAGCGTCAGCCAGATCTCGGATGACAACTACAACGGTGGCGCGCCGACCGCCTGTGACTGCTTCCAGACCGGTGCCAAGTGGCCTTACGTCTGGACTCGGGATCTCTCCTACGCCACCCATCTGGGGCTGGCGATGCTGGATCCGCAGCGGGCGCGCAACTCCCTGCTGTTCAAGGTCTCCGGCTATCGCGATGGCATGGCGGCACCGGCTGGCACCGGGAATGACGGCGAGGCTCGCCAGATCGTCCAGGATACCGGCACCGGCGGCAGCTGGCCGGCGAGTACCGACCGTGTGACCTGGGCATTGGGCGCCAGTGCCGTGCTGGCCACGCTGCCTTCCGATACCGAGCGGGCCGAGTTCGCCACTGTGGCGCTGGAAGCCTTGAGCAATACCCTGGAAAACGATCGGTTAGCTGCCTACGACAGCATCGATGGCCTGTATCGGGGCGAGCAATCGTTCCTCGATTGGCGTGACCAGACCTACGCCAGCTGGATCGTCAAAGACATAGCCGCTCTGGCCAGTAGCAAGTCGCTGTCGACCAACGTGGTGCACTATCTGGCGCTGACCGAAGCGGCACAACTGGCCAATGCCGCCGGTGATAGCCAGCGGGCCGACCGTTACAGCGGGTGGGCCACCGCCTTGAAGGCCGCGATCAAGAGCCGCTTCTGGCAGGCCGATACCGGCCTGTATAGCAGCATGACGGCGGGGGCTTACGATGATGCCGCGCTCTACAAATACGATTGGCTCGGTGAGTCGCTGGTGATCCTCTCCGGCATCGCCAGCGAGAGCGAAGCGGCCTCGATCGTCGCTCATTATCCTCATGGCCCTATGGGCGCTCCAGTGATCTTCCCGCAGCAGCCGGATATGGCGATTTACCACAATCGGGCGGTGTGGCCCTTCGTCACCGCCTATGGCATCAAAGCCGCCGCCCAGGTGAATAATGCCGAGGTGTTCGATGCCGGATTTGCCAGCCTGATGCAGGGCGCGGCTCTGAATCTGTCGAACATGGAGAATCTGGAGTGGATCACCGGTAAGCCGAATCTGGTCGATTTCGACCATCCGGAGCTGGCCGGGCCGGCCATCAACTCCCAGCGTCAGCTCTGGTCGGTCGGGGGCTATATCGGTGCCGTGGTCAATTCGCTATTCGGCCTGCAGCCCAATGAGCAGGGAATCCATGTCGCGCCCTATGTGACGGCCGCCCTGCACCGTCAATGGTTCGCCAGCTCGAACAGTGTGACCTTGCAGGATCTGCACCTGCGCGGCAAGCGCATCGATGTGACGCTCAACTTGCCGGCCAAGGCGGCCGACAGTGGGGCTTATCAGGTCACGGCGCTGATGCTCAATGGCGTCGAGTATGGGCGCGACCTGCTGTGGAGTGAGCTGGGGGACAGCAATACCCTGGTGGTGACGCTGGATAACGCCCAGACGGTGGCATCCGGTATCCATCGCCTGAGCGATCTGCAACCGACCGCCACCTCGGATGCCACCGTGTTTGCCCCCCGGGAGCCGGTGATCGAGGGTGTGACGCTGGCGAACGGGCATCTGCAGGTCGCCTTCAGCGACGGTCGTAACGATCAGACCGTGAGTTACAACCTCTATCGCGATGGCAAGCTGGTGGCCAGCGATGTGGCACTGGGCAGCTGGACCGATCCGGCCCCGCTGGCCGCAGGCGCCTGCTATGCGGCCGAGGCGGTTTATCCGGCCAGCGGCAATCGCTCCCACCACAGTCAGCCGGTGTGCTACCAAGCCGGTGAGCAGGATATCCCGGTGAATGATGCCCGCGTCAGCAGCAATCTGGCAATTACTCCGGCCAGTGATACTCAGGATGCCCCCTTCCTGGATAACTGGGGCGCGCCCCAGGACCGCCTGCAATTCCAGAATCTGGTGGTCACCCAGGGCGGTCGCTTTGCCTTGGCACTGAAGTACCACAACGCGGCCAACTCCATCAATCTGGGGATGACGAACGGCGTCAAGTGGATGCGAGTTACCGACAGTGCCGGGCAACTGGTGGACGCCGGTATCGTGCAGATGCCCCATGCCCGCAGCATGGATGGCAAGCGCCCCTGGGTCTACTCCACATCGCTGGAAGTCACCCTGCAACCGGGTAGTTATCAGGTGGAGCTGTCGGACTTCCTCAACATGAGTTACCTGGCCCATAACGCCACCTTCGGTGGCAATGGCGGCAGTAGTGGGGCCATGAACAGTGCCGATATTGCCGGGCTGCGCATCCTGCCCCTGGCTCCCTAGTCGGTAGCCCGATCGTTTCCTCGTATCGAAAAACCAGGCGGCCACCGGGATGTGGCCGCTTTTTTGTCAACCAGGAGCGGGATTAACTCTATAACGAGAAGGACGACCCACCATGTTTGGAATGAAATGGCTCAAGGCGTGGATACCACTACTCGCCTGCGCCGCCCTGTTGGGCGGTTGCAACTCCAGTAGCGAGGACTCCAGCCAGCCAACGCCACCCCCTGCCGATACGGCACCCTACGATACGACCTTATATCTGCGCGGCGGCTTCAATAACTGGGACACCAGCGCGGCTCTGGTCTATCAAGGCCAGCGCCGTTACGAGGTCAGCACCTATCTGGCGGCTGACAGCTATAGCTTCAAGATTTCGGATGCGGACTGGAGCGCCGACTGGACCTTCTCCGGTGATAGCAGTAATGCCACCGAGGTTAAGCTGGAGAGCCCGCTGCCGCTGGTTCATGCCTCCGGCATGGGTAATGACATGCGGCTGGTGGTCACCCAGGCCGGGTATTACCACTTTACCTTTACCGTGCCGGAGAATACCGCCGATCCCCATTCACTGACGGTAACCCTGGATGCGCCACCTTACGACACCAACCTCTATGTGCGCGGCAGTTTCAACAGCTGGGGAACGACGGATCAACTGATCTATCAGGGGCATAGAACCTATACCGCGGTGTTGAACCTGAGTGTCGGTACCCATGAATTCAAGCTGGGGGATGCCACCTGGTCGGAGCCGTTTGCCTTCACCGGCAGCACCAGCGGTCTGACGGCGGTCACCCTCGATAAGGCGATTGAGCTGAAATCCCATACCGGCATGGGGAATAACCTGCAATTGGCGATCACCGAGGCCGGGCTCTACACCTTCAGCTTCGTGGTGCCGGAAGATATCACCCAGGGCCACCCGCTGACGGTGACCCAAGGCGGGGATAATAGCGATGTGATCCCGGATCGCCCGCTGCTGGATCTGAGCCTGAGCGGCAATACCCCTGCCAGTGTCACTCTGGCTGGCCGGGGTGGCGAGATCCCGGAGCCGGATGTTCTGTTCAGCACCATGGCGATCACAGATACCCAACCGATGAACTATGTGTTTGGCGATAATCTGGATGGCTACTATGACGGGCAAACCGGAGTCTTCTCCGGGGGCGGCAAGTACCATCTGAAGAGCGGCTGGATCATGGGGACCTTTGCCTCGTTGGTCGATGGCAACATCAATGACCGCACCGCCGCGGTTCGCAGTCTGATCCAGCCCTATGGCAGCCAGACGGTCTACAGCAATGGCACTCTCGACGACTTGAGTCTGTTGGCGGGTCACCGGGCCGTGGCGTTGCATCTCCACAGTGACAAGGCGGCGAAGCTCGGTATAGTGCCGCAACTGAACCTGAAGCTCAAAGGCAGCACCGTGGAGCGCAGTGATCAGGGTGTGGTGGTGTATGCGGTGGCCGAGAGCCTGCGCAGCGATGATACCCCCGCCTTTGTGGCCATCGCCGCGGATCAACCGGTGAGCTTCAAGGAAGCTACCCTGGCCGATATGCCGCAACTGGGCAGCCTGGTGCAACTCGATGGCGCCAACGTCAAACCGCTGTTGACCACGCAGAACGCGGTCACTGATGTGACGGTTTATGTCGCCTTCGGTTTCAATGCCGACGAGGCGGCCACGGCCGCCGGGACTCTGGTGGCTGACAATGCCCGCCTGTTGCATCAGCAGACTGTCTATGAGCGTCTGACCCGCAGCTTCCTGTGGACTAGTGATACCGACTATAACCGTGCTCTGTTATGGGCCAAGTTGGCCGGTTACCAGCTGGTGACCACAGAGTTCGGCGACGGCATCTGGGCGGGTTTATCCTGGTTCAAGGATAACTGGGGCCGCGATACCTTTATTTCGTTGCCGGGGATCACCCTGGTCAATGGTGATTTCACCGAGGCCAAAGCGATCATCAACAGCTTCGCCAAACTGCAAAATACCAGCACAACCAGTGTCGATTACGGCCGGGTACCGAATCGGGTGACCAGCCTGGATAACATCATCTACAACACCACGGACGGCACCCCCTGGATGGTGCGGGAAATCGGCGAGTATCTGCGTTACACCGGTGATACCGCCTATGCCGCCAGCATCTATCCCACAGTGAAAACCTATCTGGATGGTGCCCTGGCCAACTATGTCGATGCCGATGGCCTGCTGACCCATGACGATGCGGATACCTGGATGGACGCCCGTATCGATGGTGATCTGCCTTGGTCGGCGCGTGGCAGCCGTGCGGTCGATATTCAGGCGTTGTGGATCAACTCGCTGCAAGTGGCTGCCGAGCTGGCGGACATGACCGGAGCCACGGCAGACGCCACGCGCTGGCGCACGCTGCAGAATCAGGCGCGCACCTCGTTTATCGCCAAGTTCTGGAATGCCGATGCCAACATCATGGCCGACCGTGTGCGCAGTGATGGCTCGGCGGATACCAAGGTGCGGCCGAACCAGTTGATGGCGATCAGCGTGCCACTGGATGGGGATCTGATCGACGATTCGATTGGCGCACGGGTGACCCATAACGCTGTCTCCGAGCTGTTATTCCCCTGGGGGATCACCTCCTTGTCCCAGCACCATGAGTACTTCCATCCGTACCATGATGGCCGCAGTGAGTATGCCAAGGATGCGGCCTACCACAATGGCACCATCTGGGGGTGGAATGCCGGGTTTACCGTCACCAGCCTGACCCGCTTCGGGGAGAAGGATCTGGCCTACCAGCTGAGTAAAAACCTGGGCGATCAGATCCTCAATCTCGGCTATCGCGGCACCATGAGCGAGGTGTTGGATGCGTTCCCGGACAAGAACGGCAAAGTCACCACCGGCGGTGGCACCTATACCCAGGCCTGGTCGGTGGCGGAGTACAACCGCAATGGCTATCAGGATTATGTCGGTTTCCGTCCGAACCTGATCGCTGGCACTTTGAATCTTAATCCGTCGGTACCTGACAGCTGGACACAGTTTGCAGCTGTGCTGCCGTTTGAGCAGGATGCCACCCTGGATGTCGATTTCAGTCGGGCGGGGCAGGTCGATACCTATACCCTCCATGCCACCGGACTCGATGCCACGCTGGATCTGGTCATGGAGCTGACCGCCAACGACAGCAGCAAGATTGGGGTGACGCATTCGATTTCGAACGATAGCAATCTGGTGATTGTGCAGGATCGGAGCAATAACAGCGTCACCGTGAACGGGGTAGCTGCGACTGTGACCCCGGTGCGGGCCAATTACCGGGCAACGCTGGGGACCTTGCAATTTGCCGAGCCGGATCAGTCCATCAGCTTCCCGATGTTGCAGAGCAAGAATGCCCTGCGCACCATCATAGAAGCGGGTGAATACCGCTAGTTCCTGAGGTCTGGAGATGCACAAAGCCCCGCCGTGTTTGCACGGCGGGGCTTTTTTGTGTCCGCAAGCGTCAGGGCTTCAGACTTGCCCTACCCACCAGCCCGGATCCTGGCGGTGGAAGGCTTCGCGCAGGCGGCGATATTCGTCATCGGGCAGCGGGCCGTTCAGCAAGCTCACGTTGTGCTGCAGGTGAGCCGGGTTGGCGGTTCCCACTATGATGCTGCTCACTCCCGGGGTATAGGCGCTGAAACGCAGGGCCAGCTCCTGCCACTCCAGGCCGGGTGATAGCAGGTCCGGATCCCGCTGGCGCATGGTATCCCAGCGCCACCAGTACTCTTCGGCATACTCCCCAACCGGGCAGGCGGCAAAACGCCAGGGCGCGTTGGCGACCGGACGCTTGGCGATCACCCCGAGCCCGGCGGCGCTGGCCTGGGGCAAGGTCTGCTGGATGACTCGCTGATCGCACAGGCTTAGCGAATGCTCGACACTGCCGAACAAACCGGAATTCACCGCCCAGGCCAGCTCGTCATTCTCACCGGAATAGGCGATGACCCGGATCTTTCCGACCTGTTGTGCCTCTTGCAGCGCCCGGATGGCATCGCCCTGCTGCAACACGGCCAGCGAGCAGGAGTGGAGATGGACTATGTCCAGATAGTCGGTCTGCAGGCGCTGTAGGGCCGAGTCGACGCCGGCCCGGATGCAGCCCGGGCTCCAGTCGGCGTGACCGGCCATGTCATACCCCACCTTGGTGGAGATCACCAGCTGCTGACGCTGGTGGCCAAGATGCCGGCCAAGGCGCTCCTCGGAGAGGCCATAGCCGCGGGCGGTGTCGAAGAGTGTGATGCCCTGATCGACGGCAAAATGCAGCAGTCGGGCCACTTCCGTCTCATCGAGGCGAGCGTCGCCGATCTGCCCTGCGCCCAATCCCAGCACCGAGACTCGTAATCCGGTGCTGCCAAAATCACGATATTCCACGGTTGAGATCTCCGTTGCTGATGAGGTGCTGACCCAGGGCCTGGGTGAGCTCGGTGGCCAGGCGATGATCGTCCTCTTCGCTCAGGCCACTGACGCCGATGGCTCCGAGGACCACACCCTCATGCCAGAGCGGCACGCCACCGGCAAAGCCGGTGAAGCGCGGATCGCTCCAGTAGGGCAGGGCGCGGCCGGATTCCCGACTCCAGTTGCCCAGATCCCGGGTCGCTTGCCGATCCCGCGCCGCGGTATAGCCCTTGTTTTGCGCCAGCACACCGCTGTGCAGGCTCACTCCGGGCTGGCGGATAAAATAGAGCAGCTCGCCATGGCTATCGCAGATCGCCAGCGCAATGGGTGCGGTGGCGGCGAGCTGGCGATCCAGCCGGGAGCTAAGCACCTGATGCAATACGGAATGGTCGAAGGTCATGGTAGCTCCCGGCCGCGCATGGTGACGTACAACTGATACCAGTCGCCGCGGCTGAGCTGGACGCGTTCGGCGGCGCCACAGGCGCGGATCCGCTCCGGATGGCTGGTGCCGATGACCGGCTGAATGCCAGCCGGATGTTGCATCAGCCAGGCCAACACTATGCTCTCGGTGGTGACCCCATGCTGCTGGGCCAGCTGCTGTACCAGGGCTGCGGTGGCATGGACCTCCGGTGGTGCATCCTGAGGTGCGGCGCCGCCAAACCAGCCTTTGCCGAGCGAGCCCCAAGCCTGGATCTGGACCTGGTGTTGACGGCAATACTCCAGGGTGTCGCCCCAGGCACGGGTTCCCTTGCCCTGGTCATCATTGAAGCAGGTGCCGTTGTCGACCCAGTCATGCTTGAGCAGGCTCATCTCCAACTGGTTGGCGATCAGCGGCTCGGGCAACTCCCGTTGCAACAGCGCCATCTGGCCACTGTGCATGTTGGAGACCCCGAGATGCCGTACCTTGCCGCTCTGCTTCAACTGTAACCAGGCTTCGGCCACCTCCGCCGGGTCCATCAGCGGATCCGGGCGGTGGAGCAGCAGGGTGTCCAGATAGTCGACGCCGAGTCGGGAGAGGATGCCATCCACGCTCCGCAGCAGATAATCACGGGAGAGATCGTAACGCTTGGGGCCTTGTTTATCGCCGAAGCGGATGCCGCATTTCGATTGCAACAGGATGCGATCCCGCAGTGAGGGATCGCGCTTGAGCAGGATGCCGAACACCTGCTCGGCCTTGCCCAGGGTGTAGATATCGGCATGGTCAAATAGTGTGATACCTATCTCCAGCGCTGCCTCGACAGCGGCCTGGGCGTGGGCAATATGGGCCTCGGTCACCGGCTGCTGGTCCCAGCTGCCGCCTAATCCCATGCACCCGAACACCAGGCGGCTGCTGCTAGGCAGCCGCTGTTGCAGCACAAATGCGTTCGACATAATCCGCTCCTCGATGATGAATTTGCTAAACTAGCGCAGGCCGCATATTCTCGTACCTTGGTGCGAGAAATCAATACTAAAGTACGAAATATACCAGCAGACGAAGGAAGATAGCCATGTCAGGTTGCCCAACAGAACCAGAAACCAGCTTTGCCGACCGCTTGCGGCAACTGATTGCTGGCGAGAGTGTGTCGGCATTCTCCCGGCGAGTCGGCCTGTCGGAGGCTATGATCCGCAAGTATCTCAATGGCAGTGAGCCGACCCTCTCCCGCGCCAATCAGATTGCCCGGCAGGCCAACTGTTCGCTGGAGTGGCTGGCCACAGGTCACGGCTTCCAATACCGACAGGCCGAGGTGGTGGACATGCAGGCGCTGGAAGAGGCGCTGATGCTAGCACTGGAGCAGCTGGATCCCGGTACGCCGCTCTCCAACGAAAAAGCCTTGAAGTTGCTGGTGGCGCTGTATCAGTACTTGCGCACCACCAAGCGTGCCGATGGTTCGCTGGATAGCGCCGCCACCCGTGACTTTGCCCGTCACCTGATGGGGTTATGTCATTAGAGCGCGAAGCGGGCCTATTCTTGCGAGAACCGACCTTGTTCGCTGACGATTTGTTGCTGCAACCACTGTTCGGCGTCCGCTCGGTTCTCGAAGAAGGCATAGGGAATCCCTGATGCCTGGTAGATGTTGCCCCAGAAGGCTTTGAGCAGGCCACTGACGGAGCCATGGCGCAGTTGGATGGCGGTGCCGCAACGTCCCAGAGGTTGATGGCTACGGGTAATCTCGATCAGCGCCTCGGCAGCCTCGGGGGTCATCAGTACATTGCCGTCGATGATGAGATGCACCCCCCAGCGTTGGCCGCGCAAGGCTTCCACATGGCGCGCCACGTCCTTTTGGTATTGCAGTACCAGCTCCCGATTGATGCCTTCGGCGATCGTCAGACGCAGCAGTGTGTCCAGACGTTCGATCTGGTAATAACCGTGTTGCAGTTGATTGTCCGGGGTATGCGAAAGTGGCATGAGGAAATGGCGGCCCGGTGAGTTGTTTATCAAAAGACTAGCCGAAACAGGAAGATATGGAATAGTTTTCGAATTGTTTTGAGACAGCAGCCCTTGCGGGCCGCTGTCCTGTGGTAACCAGCTATTATTTCTTGTTCAAATCGACCAGAGGCTTGTTGACCAGCTTGACCGGCTCTTTGCCCTGGATCTTGGCTACGTCGGCCAGTGCCTGTTCGGTGTCGGCTTTGCTACGCAGCAGGGTGTAGCTCAGGTCGAAACGCTGACTCTGCCCCGGTTGCAGCTTCGGCACCAGGCCCAACGGACGTTGATACTTGGTGTTGTAGGCGTAGCTGGTGCCTGGCTCGATGCCGGTGACATAGCCCTGTTGCTTGGTGTCGGTATTCTTCCACAGGGTCAGGACCGGCAACTGCTTGACGTTGTAACCGACCGCGACGCCCTTTTCTCCCGATTTATTGTGCAGCACCGCCAGGGTGTTGCCCTCGGCATCGGCCTTCGGTTTCAGGTTGAATACCATCTCGTCATAGCCTTTGGTCGGGGCCAGATAGGTTTGCCAATCCTTGAGGCCAGCCTTGGCGTAGTCGTTGAATGGGGAAATCTCGGTGGCGGCGGCAGTGAAGACGGCGCCCTCTTCCAGCAACGGGGTACCGAAGTTGCTGTGGTAGATGATCTGGTATTCATCTTCGTAGTCGGCGAAGTTGGTCAGCTCGTCGTGCAGCTCGAAGCGATTGCTGCCCGGGGCGACGCTCAGCTCGGTCCAGGTCACCAGATTGGTCTTCTTGAAGGTGCGCTCGGCGACCTGACCGCGGACATGGATGGTGTAGGGTGGCTGCTCGTCGATGATCACCTTGACGGTTGAGGCCGGGGTGTTCTGGACGCGACCATGCAGGCTCAGCAGTTGACCGTTGTCATCGACACCGGGGTGGCCGGTCCACTCATAGCCACAGCGCACCATCATCTCGTTGAAACCATCCAGCCAGCCCAGACCGTTGCGGCTTTCCAGGTCAATATTCGCCGGGTTGACGATCTCCTTGACCGGAGAGTCCCAGCCCAGACGCAGATCGCCACTGGTCACCTGATAGATACCCATGCCGCGGGTCGGCACCAGGGTGATTTCCATGACGCCGTTGTTGATCAGCAGAATATCGACGCCTTCCTGCTTGCCGCCGTGCAGACGGCGTTTTTCCAGGGTGAAAGGGGTCTTGCTCTGGATGCCAAGGGATTCGCTGCTGACTTTCCAGTTACCGACATCGCTACCGGTGGTGGCATCACTCAGGACGAATTCGGCGGCTTGGGCAGCGAAGGAACCGATGGCGAACAGGATGGCGGCAGAAACAGGTTTTAACATGACAAGTGCTCCTTATGTGGTTATTTGCTGATAGATGAATCGTTTCAGCAGTGTTTATACACTAGGAACTTGCCGTGTCAGTAACAAGGCTCGAATGATGCTTCTGTGAGTCAGCAGCCAGAAAAACCCGGGATCCGTCGGCTGAATTTTGTGCTGGATCGCAGCTGTTGTGATAACGATTTCAGCTGGGCGAGAACGCAGTACCAGAAACGGCGGCTTCGGTTAGCGGGAGAGTCGGCATAACATTCAGCATCTGCTGGTGGTTCGGCTGATATCGTTCGGGACTCGATCGCCGTCAGGCGATGAAAAAACATGGGCTGTAGCGTGTTGCAGGCAACACGCTACAGCCCGTGGTCGAAGGTATTGGGACTGTATGTTAGAGCAGGGGTTTGAGGTGCTGATCGTTAATGGCGACCACTTTGGCGACCCGGCGGCGGTATTTTTCATCGCTCAACGGCTCGGTACGCATCCAGACCCGGACGATTTCCAGCGCCAGGACCGAGCCGATGATCTTGCCGCCCAGGCATAAGACGTTGGTATCCGAGTGGGATCTTGCCAGTTCGGCACATAGCGGATCCTGACAGACGGCGGCATAGACGCCATGCAGCTTGTTGGCGATCATGGCACTGCCATAGCCGACACCATCGATGAAAATGCCGCGATCCACCAGCCCTTTGCTGACAGCCTGTGCGGCAGGATAGACGCTGTCCGGCAGGTCGCAGGCATTTTCATCGTACGCGCCAAAATCCAGGGTTTCGTGGCCCAATGTTTCTAGCAGTGCCTGGATTTCTTGTTTCAAGGCAAAACCGGCGTGGTCGGATGCCAGGGCAATTTTCATTGTTTACTCCTCTCGAGCCGCCGGAACTGAAGTGATTCCGGCGGGTGATGACACCCCGCAAACAGGTGCCATCATGGTTCAATCGTGGGCGCGCACTTTCAGCACTCGTGGAATGACGTGGATACCGGGCTTGTACTGCTCCTGGATGGCATTGAGGGTCAGGGTGAGGGCCTTTTCTGCAATCAGCGGAAATTGTTGCGGCAGGGCGTTGACCCGGACAGGCAGGTAATCCAGCAACCGGTTATCACCAAAGGTGGCGAGGCGGGTCACGGCCAGTAGCTCCGGATGCTGGACTAACTCATCCAGGACCCCTTCAAGCAGGACATAGGAGGTGGTCAGTATCGCCTGGGGAACTCGGCCTTCCTTGATCCAGGTGGCACACAGATGAGCACCGACCTCGCGACTGAAGTGGTCGCCATACTGGACCTGGGGGATCAATTGAGGGGCTGAGTAGCTGATGGCCTTGCGAAAACCCAGTTCCCGCTGCCGGGAGATGGCGATGTCGGCCACGGCACCGATAAGACCAATGCTCTGGGGGTGACTGGCCAGCAGGGAATCGGTCAGACGAATGGCGCCCTGCATATCTTCGCTGATCACCGAAGCGAAATACTCATCATCCATGGCCCGGTCGATGGCGATGATTGGAACTCCTTTGGCCTGCAAGTCGCGGTAGAAGCGGTTGTCGGTCTCCAGCACGCTGGAGACCAGCAGGGCATCGATGCGACGAGCGACCAACATCTCGGCCAGGGCCATCTCGGTCTGCGGATTATCATCGGAGCAGGTGATGATGAGCTGAAACCCTTCCACGCGGGCACCGGCTTCCAGCAATTTGGCCAGACGGGCATAACTCTGGTTTTCCAAATCCGGCAGTATGAAGCCGAGCAGCCGACTGCTACCCAGCCGCAAGGCGGTCGCTGCCTGATCAGGGCGGTAGTTATGCTCTCGCACGACGGCCATGACCCGCTCCTGGGTTTTGGCGCTGATGCGGTGCTGTTCCGCTTTGCCATTGATCACGTAGCTGGCGGTGGTGCGGGAGACCCCGGCCAAGCGGGCTACTTCTTCGAGTTTCATAGGCGGTTCTCCTGGTGCGCTGTTTTTTCGTGCAGCAAGTGTGCTCTGCGTCATATTACGGAAAACTGGTCGTTTGTTCGAGCTTGAATATAACACTGAAACGATCCAGCATTAATGCTGAAACGATTAATCTGTGATGTCGACCGATAATCAGCTCCAACCAAGGTAGCGACTGGATAGGTTCCATGCAAGCCACTATACCTAATCCATGCGTTCGATCTGTATACATGAGGTAACCACCATGCTGACGCTGAAAATTGATGATGTACAACTCGGAGCTGCGGCGGCCGATAAGAGTGAGGCCATCCGTCTGGTTGCCGCTCGCTTGACGGATGCTGGCCTGGTTGCCTCCGGGTATGTCGAGGGTATGTTACGTCGCGAAGCTCAAACGGCGACTTATCTGGGTAGTGGCATTGCCATCCCCCATGGCACCACGGACACCCGGGATCTGGTCCAGCAGACCGGCGTCAAGGTATTGCACTTCCGCGAAGGCGTGGAGTGGGCCGATGGGCAGAAGGCTTATGTGGTGATCGGCATCGCCGCCAAGTCGGATGAGCATTTAGGCATCCTGCGTCAACTGACTCGGGTGCTGTCCGATGATGAAGTCGCGGCGCGTCTGCCAGGTGTGCAATCTGCTGCTGAATTGGCCGCTCTGTTGAATGGGGAGCAGCTCAGTCAGCCTCTGTTACTGGATGATAGCACCCTGCTGCTGGATTTTCCGGCACAGGACGTTCCCGCGCTACAGGCCGCTGCTGCAGGTTTGCTGCGCAATGCCGGTGCTCTGGCGCCAGCCGCGGTGAATGCCGTGCTGGCGACAGCGGCCAATTCGCTGGGGCAAGGTCTCTGGTTGGCTCGCGTCGCCGACGATGTGTTGCGTACCGGTGTTGCTTTCGTGCGTTCCGCCCAACCCTTCAGCCATGAAGGGCTTCCGGTGCAGGGCTTGGTGTTGATTGCCGCCCGTGATGCCCAGCACAAGCCGGTTCTCGACCGCCTGATTGCCCTCATTGCCGAACAAAAAGTCGCCAGCCTATGGCCGGCCACGGGAACCGATGTGGTCAAACTGCTGACCGAAGAGCCCCGTGAAGGTCTGGAGGCTACCTACACCATCATCAATCCCCATGGTCTGCATGCCCGGCCCAGTGCCATGTTGGTGAAAACGGTCAAGGAATTTGAGAGCCAGATCTGGGTAGCTAATCTGGATGGTGATAGCAAGCCGGTGAATGCCAAGAGTCTGATGAAGCTGGTCAGCCTCGGTGTACGTCAGGGGCACCGTCTGCATTTTACCGCTCAAGGCAACGATGCGCCTGCCGCCCTGCAACGTATTGGTCAGGCGATTGCCGACGGTCTGGGTGAAGGAGCCGGAGAATGAGCCATCAAGCAACCGCCCCGATCCTGACTCTGACGCTGAATCCGGCTCTCGATTTGACCGGGCATCTCGAGCAGATGCAGGTTGGCGAAGTCAATCTGGTGCGCTCCGGTCACCTGCATCCGGCAGGCAAGGGAATCAATGTGGCGCGCGTGCTCAAGGATCTGGGCGCCCAGGTGCTGGTCTCCGGTTTCCTGGGGCAAGAGAACCAGGCGCCATTTCATGAGCTGTTCCATGAGTGTGAATTGGGCGATCACTTTTTGGTGGTGCCTGGTGCCACGCGTATCAACGTCAAGATGGTGGAAGCCAGCGGCCGGGTTACCGACCTGAATTTCCCGGGTGTAACCGTCTCGGAAGGCGAACTGCTACGGTTTGAGCATCGCCTGCAGGAGTTGTTACCGCAGATCGAGTATGTGGTGGTGGCGGGGAGCTTACCAGGTGGCGTCACTCCGGTGCGTCTGAGTCAATGGCTGCATCTGCTAGCCGAGCAAGGCAAGAAAGTGTTGTTCGATAGCAGCGGTGCGGCCATGGCCGAAGGTCTGGCGGCCAAGCCGTTCCTGATCAAACCGAACGAACACGAGCTAGCCGATTGGGCGGGGCAGCCTCTGGAGAGCCAGGAAGCCCTGATGGCTGCCGCCGAGTCGTTACAGCAGCGCTATGACATTCCCCATGTCGTGGTCTCCCGCGGCGCCGATGGCGTGCTGTGGCGCGCTGGCAGCAGCTGGTGGCAGGCCAAACCTCCACGCATGAATGTGGTGAGTACGGTGGGTGCCGGTGACTCCATGGTCGCTGGTCTGGCCTGGGGACTGAGTCAGTCCTGGCCGAAGGAAAAAATTCTGCGCCTGGCTTCGGCGGTCTCCGCCCTGGCCGTGACGCAAATCGGAGTCGGGGTCGCCGATCCACAACAGCTTGCCGATTTGATGGCGAGCATCGACGTTCAGCAACTCAGTTGAGGTTTTTCTGATGAAGATTGTCATTGTTACCGCCTGTCCCAGCGGGATCGCCAACAGCATCATAGCGGCAGGGTTGCTGGAAAAAGCCAGCGCCGAGCTGGGGTGGTCGGCTGTTGTCGAATGTCATAACCAGCTGAGTGAGCCGCGTGTGCTGACTCAGGAAGAGATTGCCGCCGCCGATCTGGTGGTCGTGGCCGGAGCCGATATCGATCTGGCCCGTTTCCACGGTAAGCGTCTGTATCAGGCTGCTGTGACCGCAGCCCTACCCGATAGCAAACAATTTTTACAAACGGCAGAGCAAGCTGCTGTTCCCTACACACATCAAGCGCCAAGCAAGGAAACTGCTATGAGTATGAAGCGTATTGTGGCGATTACGGCCTGTCCGACCGGTGTGGCCCATACCTTCATGGCTGCGGAAGCCATTGAGGGTGAAGCCAAGAAGCGTGGTCATTGGGTCAAGGTGGAGACGCGCGGCTCGGTCGGTGCCAAAAACGCCCTGACCGCTGAAGAGATTGCCGCTGCGGATCTGGTCATTATTGCGGCGGATATCGAAGTCGATCTCTCCCGTTTCAACGGCAAGAAGCTGTATAAGACCAGTACCGGCGCGGCGCTGAAAAAGAGCGCGCAAGAGATGGATAAGGCCTTTGCCGAGGCTCAGGTGTGGTCGTCCAGCCAGCCGTCAGCCGATAAAAACAGTGGTAAGGCGGAGCTGCCGGGTGTCTACAAGCACTTGATGACGGGTGTTTCCCACATGTTGCCGATTGTGGTGGCCGGTGGTTTGTGTATTGCGCTGTCGTTTGTGTTCGGTATTGAGGCCTTCAAGGTCGAGGGGACGCTGGCTGCGGCCTTGATGAAGATCGGTGGCGCTTCTGCATTTGCCCTGATGGTGCCGGTTTTGGCGGGCTATATCGCCTTCTCGATTGCGGATCGTCCGGGTCTGGCTCCAGGCCTGATCGGCGGTATGCTGGCGAGCTCCCTGGGCGCCGGTTTCCTCGGCGGTATCGTGGCGGGTTTCCTCGCCGGTTACAGTGCCAAGTGGGTGGCTGATAACGTCAAGTTGCCGCAGACCATGGAAGCCCTGAAACCCATTCTGATTATTCCGCTGGTGGCCTCGCTGGTGACCGGTCTGGTGATGATCTATGTGGTGGGTGGTCCGGTTGCATCTGTGATGACCGGCCTGACCGAGTTCCTCAAGGAGATGGGCTCAGCCAATGCTGTGCTGCTGGGGATTATCATCGGCGCCATGATGTGTTTCGATCTGGGTGGTCCGGTCAATAAGGCCGCATATACCTTTGGCGTTGGCTTGCTGGCGTCCCAATCTTATGCCCCGATGGCTGCGGTGATGGCCGCCGGTATGGTGCCGGCTCTGGGGATGGGTCTGGCGACTTTCCTGGCGCGCAACAAGTTCAGCGAACCGGAGCGTGAAGCGGGTAAGGCTTCGTTCGTTCTGGGTCTGTGTTTCATTTCCGAGGGGGCGATTCCGTTTGCCGCTCGTGATCCAATGCGTGTTATTCCTTCTACCATGTTGGGCGGTGCCATTACTGGTGCTCTCTCCATGCTGCTGGGTTGTACCTTGATGGCTCCCCACGGTGGTCTGTTTGTCATGTTGATCCCGAATGCCATCAATCATGTATTCCTCTATCTGCTGGCGATTGCTGCAGGGACCGCCGTCACCGGTATCCTGTATGCAGTACTCAAGCCGAGTGAGGCTGCTGCCGTGACGACGGCACAATAAGTGTGAAGCTCTCGGTGCTCGATGGAGTACCGAGGGATGTGAGTCGAAGTCCTGATTGCCCGGCCAAGTGCCGGGCTTTTTTGTGTCCGATCACCCTGCGTCGTAACCTCTAACCGTGAAAGATCAACCAGCTGGACTCTGTAAGCTTGATTAAATAAAGCACAGCTATCCTCTAGGAAAGTAAATTTCATTAAGAATACTATTTATTAATTCGAAAGTTTCGTTCATCATTTCGTCGGTTTCGAATGTCGATGCTTTCGATTGAGACCTTAATGAACCTCTCGTGGGTTCACCCCTGCCGCTTCCCCCCTGAGGGTGCGAGTGGTGTGTAACTGCCTTGAAAAGCTCGAGGAATAGATGATGAAGACCACACTCTGTACTTTGGTACTGAGCCTTGGCGTTTGCGCCGCTCATGCCACCAATTTTTACGTTAGCCCCACCGGCAGTGATGCCAACAGCGGTAGTTCACCTAGCACTTCCATGGCCACCATCAATCAAGCATTGGAGCTCGCTCAGCCGGGTGACAAGGTTGTTTTGCTGTCGGGCGTCTACTTGCAGGATGTTGTGACCGTGCGTAGCGGTACTGCGACTGCGCCCATCCAGATCGTCGGTGCCGTTAGCACCTCTTTTGCTGACAGCAGCGGCTATGTGGCTCCGATCGTGATCAAGGGTTCCGGCGACAGCGACCGTGTCTTCCAGATCCAGCACAGCTACATCAAGGTGCAGGATATTACGCTGGACGGTTTGGCCGGTGATGGATCGACCATGGACTCATATCGGGATAAGTTGCTGTTTGTACACAATGATAATGAACCCGCCGGGATCAAGGGCGTTGCCATCCGTCGCGTCAACTTCCGTAATGCCGGCGGCGAGTGTCTGCGTTTCCGTTACTTCGTGCAGTCGTCAGAAATTGCCTACTCCACCTTTGAAAACTGTGGTGTCCATGATTTCAATTTCAAGGCGGGTGGCAAGAATGGTGAAGCCATTTATATCGGCACCTCCTTCAAACAGTGGGCCGATGGCAAGAACCCGACGGCGAATCCAGATCAGTCCAACAATAACCGTATCCATCACAATACCTTCAATACCCGGGGGAACGAGTGTGTGGATATCAAGGAAGGATCGACCGGCAACAAGGTTTATTCCAACGTCTGTAGCGGTCAGCTCGATCCAGAGTCCGCCGGTTTTAATTCCGCCGGTAACGGTAACTTGTTCTATAGCAATGTGGTGTATGGTAATGCGGGCTCCGGATTCCGCTTTGGCAGTGATACCAATGGTTATGGCATTGCCAACCAGGCCTGGAGCAATGAAATCGTCGATAATCAGGGCGTAGGATTCAATATTCAGGATGGCCTGCAGAAGAAACTGTGTGGCAATACAATTTCCGGTAATGCGCGTGGCGCTTTATATGTAGTCAGTGGTGCGGGTAGCTATACCCCGACGGCAACCTGTCCGTAACCGGATCGCGAATAGGTACTCCAGATGGCGCCAGTATGGCGCCATTTTTTATGGTCGTTAGTCCTCGGGATTGTTACACAACCGTTTCATTCTGCCTCTGGGCTGAGGTAAGGTGAGGTGAATGCTGACGGTAATGCTCCGGGTCGCCCTGCGGGTCTGTTGTCATCAGTGGAGCGGGTAACTGGCGAGAGGGAAATGACATGACACTCGAGGAATTGAAGACGCTTCATCAATCCCGCCCCTGGCAAGAGGCGGTGGTGCTATTTGATCGGTTGAGCATGGAGTGGGTGGTTGATTTTCGCGGCCACGATGAAAGCCTGCACCCATTAACCGATGCCAAAGGCTGTCGGGTCAGCTTTACCGATGAACAGGTTGCCGAAGCGGCTATTGCCCTGGTGGGTGAGTGCCCGATCCAGTTTGTTCAGCAACAACGATCGTACGACGATTAACGTGGATGCTTCAGCGGCTCTTAGCGGGGAAGCAGCAGTGAGCTGGGTGCGCTCATCAGGGTCAACCCCAACACGATAAGCAGTATGCCTCCGGTAAAGGCAATACCGTGACCGATTTGCTGCACATGGTAGCGATCCCGTTCCGGGCGCTGTAACAGGCGCCACGCCAGATGCTGTGCCCGTTGGCTCAATATTGCCAGCAACGAGACAGTAAGCGCGGTCCCTGCCGCCATGGCGAGTGTGGCCACTACCCCCAGCCAGAAATGTTCCATCACGCGCGCCAGCACCAGGATCAACAAGGCCCCGCTGCAGGGGCGTAATCCCATGGAGCACAGAATGCCTAGCCGGCTGCGCCAGTCATTGGCCTGATTCAGCGACTCGTGGTCTGGCACATGGCTATGTCCACAGCCGCAGGGAATGGCTTCCATGAGCAGTGGCTGATGCCGGATTCCCACTGGATCCAGGAGCGCGGCTGGTCGTGCTGGATGAGTAGCCAGCGAGCGTAGCGGGGCTATGATTCCCTGGATCTGCAGCGGAGGGCTCTGGTGATGTCGGGTCTGGCGGTAGAGTCGCCAGCCCTGGCGGAGTGCACGCTGGGCCAAAAATAACCCCATCAGGGCAACCAGTAAAAAACTCCCTCGATCCAGCCATACGCTGAATCCTTGCGCCTGACGAGCCGTCACACCCAATAGCCAACCGGCGATGCCGATCAGAGCAATGGCCACCAGGGCCTGTAGCAGGGCGGCACCGATGGAGAGTTGCATGGCTTGGCGCAAACGACTGGGTTGGGTCGCCAGATAGGTGGCAATGACCATTTTTCCATGCCCGGGCCCCGCCGCATGAAACACTCCATAGGCAAAACTGACGCCGATCAGACTAGCGATCATGGCTGGCTCGAGCGTGGTGGAGGCGCGTAGCAAACTTCCCAGTTCGCGATGGAACTGCATTTGCCAGCGGATTAGCTGATAGCTGATGGTGGCCCAGTGTTGGCTGAGTTGATAACCAGCCAAAAAGATTACGACTGCGGTGACCAGTAGCAGAATCAAACGCTGGATGCTCATGGCGAGGTTCCGGTGTCGGGTGTGGAGCATTGCACTATGACCTGTTCGGCAAAGGCGGTACCGAGACCATCATCGGCTTGCTCGGTTTTGTCCAGGGAAACGGCGTAGCTTTGTTGCTCGCTACTGGGATTGGGTGGCAGCAGTTGACGTTGGCAGTGGGCCGCACCGTCGCCTTGCAGCTGTACCGCCTCTGGTTGACGGTGCAGCATCTCGACGTAGTAGGTCGAGTCATAGATGGCAAATTGCAGACGCTTTCCCGCTAGTGGCAACGGCTCTTGCAGCGGAAGCTGATAATCGAAGCGGATCTGGCCGTTCAGCAGCGTGGCGCGCGCCTGAGTTCCCTGGCCAAAGTGGACCTTTCGACCCTCGAGAGTCATCCGGGTGAGGTAGTTTTCGGTGGCCAGATTAGCCAGCGTCTCCTGTCCGAACAGGGCGAGCTCCTGCTCGACGCTATGGCCCTTGGCTTTGGCATCATCCAGAATGGTGGCGCTGTAGAACTCATCGAACAACCAACTTAGCTGCAGCCCCGTCAACCGTTGCTGCTGATCGATGTGCAGCTGCGTGACCATGTCGATCCAGCTATGGGGGTGTGCCGCTACCGGGTTGCTGCCAAGTAGCAGTAAGGGTAACAGCCGCTTCCCAACGGTTGGTAACAATCTGGTCCAGGACATCACGAGCGCACTCCGAATCTAAAGGGTCCACCGAATCATTCGATGGACCCCGTTACCTTATCAGGGTTCCAGAGCTTTGAGCAGAGTATCGAGATTGTGGTTCATTAGCGTCAGATAGTCCGGAGCATCACCTTTCGGGCCGGAGAGGGCATCGGAATAGAGCTTACCACCTATGGTCACCTGGGTTTCTCGGCTAATTTGCTCCATCAGCCGCGGATCGCTGATGTTTTCCACAAAGAGCGCCGGCACCTGCTGCTGGCGGATCTGCCGGATCAGCTGCGCCACCTGAGCGGCCGAGGGCTCGGCTTCAGTGCTCAGCCCTTGCGGTGCCAGCAACGTCAGATGATAGGCATGGGCCAGATAACCGAAGGCATCGTGGGAGGTGATGGCCATGCGGCGCTCTGGCGGCAGAGCCGCAAAGCGGGCAGAAAATTGCTCATGCACCGCTTGCAGGCGGGCCTTATAGGCGGTGGCGTTGGCGGTGTAGTCCGCCTGATGGACCGGGTCAACTTTTATCAGTCCCTTGGCGATATTATCGATATAGATCAGCACATTGGCCGGGTCATTCCAGGCATGCGGGTCGACAGCGCCGTGATGATGGCCTTCATCATGTCCGTGGGCCTCTTCCTGCTCTTCTTCCTCGGTCATGGCCAATGGTGTTACCCCTTGGCTGGCGATCACCACAGTGCCACTGAAGCCGGATGACTCATGCAGACGTTCCAGCCAGCCTTCGAAACCGAGGCCATTACTGACCAGGAGTTTGGACTGTGCCAGGGTACGCACCGCCTGCGGCGAGGGTTGGTAGACATGGGCATCGCCATCTGCCCCGACCAGGGTGCTGACTTCGACATGGGAGCCGCCGACCTGCTGGACCAGGTCGCCAAGAATGCTGAAGGTGGCAGTAACCGGCACAGGCTCGGCGTAGCTAACTCCGTTCATCAACAGAGCGCCGAGTAGCCCGAGGTGGGAAAACAGATTCAGTCGTCTCATGGTGACTCCTCTCATGGATGCGTGTGTATTGGGCCTGAAGAAACTCAGGCTTCCAGATGTTTCAGGCGGATATAACGCCAGATCAGGCCGCTGCGTGTTCCGCATAACAGCGAGGCGAAGTAAAACAACCCCAGACACAGGATGATGGTCGGGCTGGTCGGCCATCCCAGATGGTAGGAGAGCAGTAAACCGCTGAACGAGGCGACAAAGGCACTGATACAGGCGCCCGCCAGTAAACCACCGAGGCTGGCACTCCAGTAGCGCATCGCGGCGCCGGGCAGGATCATCAGTCCCACGGCCATCAGGGTCCCCAGCGCGTGGAAACCTGCGATCAGATTCAGCACTGCCAATAACAAGAAGGCCATATGTACCCAGCTACCCGCCCGGCTGACGGTGCCTAGGTAGTCCGGATCCAGGCACTCCAGCACCAGAGGTCGGAATAACCAGGCCATGGTCAATAGGGTGATGGTGGTGATACTACCGAGCAACCATAGGGCGCTGTCGTTCAACGCCAGCGCCGAGCCGAATAACACATGCAGCAGATCGACACTGCTGCCATGAGTCGAAATCAACAGCACCCCCAGTGCCATGGAGATCAGGTAAAACGCCGCCAGGCTGCTGTCTTCGCCACTCTGGGTCAGCCGGGAAACCGCACCAGAAAGGAGCACCACAATACCGCCAGCAATCAAACCACCAATGGTCATGGCTTCGACCGAGAGTCCGGCGATCAGATAACCGATCGCCGCACCGGGCAGGATGGCGTGGGACATGGCATCACCGGTCAGGCTCATGCGTCGCAACATCAGAAAAACACCGATCAGCGGGCCACTGAGGCAAAGCGCCAGCGAACCCGCCAGCGCGCGCTGCATGAACTGGAACTCACTGAATGGACTGATAAGCAGGTCGTAGATCATAGGCTGGGCTCCGTGGGGCGATGGCATTCGGCGGCATCCGGATCAGGCGCGGTACGTTGATGACGGGCGCGGTGCAGATTGGCCTCCGTTACTACCTCCGGGGTTGCACCCCAGGCGATCACCTCACGGGCCAGCAGCAAGGTGGTCGGAAAATGGCGGCTGACCTGATTCATGTCGTGCAGCACGGCGAGAATTGTTTTGCCCTCCGACTGCCAGTCACGCAGCAAGCCCAGTAGGTCTTCGGTGGTTTGCGAATCGATGGCGCTGAATGGTTCGTCGAGCAACATCAACTCGGCATCTTGCAACCAGAGACGAGCGAACAGCGCGCGTTGCAATTGGCCGCCGGAGAGGGCGTCGAGATTCTCGTCCGCCATGCCGTCGAGTCCGACTCGCTCCAGTGCGCCATCCACTTTCAGGCGATGCTGGCGAGCCAGGCGACCAAACAGGCCACAGTGGCGCCATAAACCCATGGCCACTACTTCACGGACACTGATGGGAAATTGGCGATCGATGCGGCTCAGTTGTGGCAAGTAACCAATCTGCTGTCGGCTGATCGCAAGCTTGACCTGACCATCCAGGGGGGGCAATTGGCCGAGGATTCCTTTGAGCAGCGTGGATTTTCCGCCACCATTCGGGCCAATGACCGCCAGCAGGCTCCCCGTCGGGATTTGGCCATTGAGATGATGCACCACCGGATGGCGGCCATAGCCTAGCGTCAAGTTATCGAATCGCAGCATGGATTACCTCATAGCCCAAAGCAGAGAGCCCCAGACCAAGGCAATCAGCAGGCTGACGATCAGGGTTCGGGTGACGATGCCGGTGAGCAGGAGTGAAGGCTTGGTCATGTTCAGAGCTGACTCTCAAGGTAAATTCAGGGTGGACGTTATAACATAACAATTATATCAAGCAATCCCTGTTCGAAAAGAAATACGGTATGCTGGGGGCCGTTGATTCCCGCGTCGAGATGCTTATGATCCATAGCCACCGTTGCTGCCAAGGTGAGGTAGCAGTCAAGATGACTCCCAACCGGCAGTTGGTGTTGCAGTTGTTGCAGACCAGTGGCAAGCCATTGAGTGCTTACGAGGTTCTTGACCGATTGCGAGCACAGGGTACCCAATGGCAACCGCCGACCGTCTATCGGGCGCTGGATTATCTGGTCGAGCAGGGACTGGCGCACTATCTGCAATCGATCCAGAAATACGTGGTTTGTCCCCAACAGGGATGTGAGCAGTTCAGTCAATTGCTGATCTGTGTGCAGTGTGGGCAGGTACAGGAAGCCCCCATGGCTCCGGCACTGCTGGCGTTACTGAAGGCCCAGATGGCCGAACAGCATTTCACCCTGGCAGCGCAGTTCCTGGAGCTAAAAGGCGTGTGTTTGCACTGTCAGACTGCCGCTGAATTGCCGCAGGCATAACAAAAAAGGCCCCGATGGGCCTTTTTTGTGAACCGCAAAGGGCTCGTTTTATCCACGGGCACCGAGCGCTTGATTGCCGCCGATCAGGCTGGAGATCAGGCGATGATTCCGGCTGCTGGCACTTTCCTGTTCGACTGCCGGAGCCTCCAGGGTCAGGCCCAAATCATCATCATCGGCAGCGCTGGCTGCGGCAGGTGCCGGTTCCAGAGCCTGAATTTCGTTCTGGGCGCTTTGTACGGCGGCCAGGCGTTGCAGTGCTTCAACGCGGTTGATCTTCATGCCCTGCTCTTTGCAGGTGATGATCAGCGGATCAAAGCTGGTGTCGCTGGACAATATGGTGAACTGGCTGTCTGGATTGCGCTCCAGCAGGCGACCGAGCTGCATGGCAAAATGCAGATCGAATACCGGTTTGCTGGTGTTGGTAATCGCCATCAGCTCAATCTGCACCTTATGTTGCGCCTGGGCCAACAACAGCTGGCTGACGATCTCGATCGGCAGATTGTTTTGCCCCTTTCCGACCACCAACATCACTTGTTGGAAGCGGTCCATGACACTCAGTGGCAGCTCTTGGGAATTGTCATTGTTAATAATCAGAATACGGTTGGCCATTCTTACTCTCCGTGTCGAACTACCGCCGAGGGGCGGCCTGAGTTTTTATTCGTTTGGGTACCAATTGTGCGTGGAGCTCAGTCACTTGACTGTGACGTCAATCACGCCCTGTGGGTGCGTTTGGTATTTCTGGAAGTCGTTCTGCCGTTGGCAATGTTAATTCCAGAGGAAACGCCTGACGCAACGCAACCTGGGTCAAAAAGATCCGGATGGCATCTGCCGTGCTCATCCCCAGTTTTTCCAGAACCGCCTCGGCGCGCTCCTTGAGTTCGGGTTCAACGCGGGCGCGAACCATGTCACTCTTGATGGTGGTCATGCAAACTCCTTGGTCACAGGGTGACGAGAACCGGATGTGCAGCGTGCTACATCCGTGCCTCAGCAACAAGCAGATTGTTGGAAAAACCATCATCTGGTCACTCTTTTTTACGTCTCAAATGTAACCAAGCAATGACCATGCCATTCCCATGGTTGGCGCTGACCTGCAATGGCTGCATAATCAGTCGGCGTGAATTTTTGCGGAGCGGATCATGAAATACGTAGGGGCTCATGTGAGCGCATCTGGTGGCGTCGAACTGGCTATTGGTCGGGCCAAGGCGCTGGGTGCCAATGCTTTGGCGCTCTTTACCAAAAATCAGCGGCAGTGGAGCGCGCCACCCTTGACCGAGCAGACGATCCGGGCGTTCAAACAAGCTTGTGCCGAGGCTGGTTTTTTGCCGGAACAGATCCTGCCCCATGACAGTTATCTAATTAATCTGGGCCACCCGGAGCCGGAAGCATTGGCCAAGTCTCGCGAAGCCTTTCTCGATGAATTGCAGCGTTGTGAGCAGTTGGGTCTGTGTTATCTCAATTTCCACCCAGGTAGCCATCTGAAACAAATTCCCGAGCTGGTCAGTCTGAAATTGGTGAGCGAATCGATCAATTGGGCGCTCGAACAAACCCAAGGTGTCACTGCGGTGATCGAAAACACCGCTGGTCAGGGCAGCAATCTGGGTTGGTCGTTCGAGCAGTTGGCCACCATCATCGATGGTGTGGAGGACAAGAGTCGGATTGGGGTCTGTATCGATACCTGTCATGCCTTTGCTGCGGGCTACGATCTGCGGACAACCGCCGATTGTGAACGAACCTTCGATGAATTTTCCCGCTTGGTCGGTTTCGAATATCTCAAAGGCATGCATATCAATGGCGCCAAGAGCACCTTTGGTAGCCGGGTTGATCGCCACCATAGTTTGCAGCAGGGAAATCTGGGGACTGAGGTATTTCACTTCATCATGAATGACCCACGCTTTGATCGTATCCCCTTGATTCTTGAAACGGTTGAGCCGGAAATCTGGGCTGACGAGATCGCTTGGCTGCGCAGCCTGCAGGGACAGGCCGCAACAGCAGGAAAATAAATACAAACCTGTCATAGGGGTAAGGTTGCACCGCTTGCCTCGCCTGCTCCATTGCCGAGCGCTAATAGACAAAAAACCGGCTCGCGCCGGTTTTTTTATAGGATGACTCAGACCCTTGGGGTTTTGGCGCGTAACATCATCAGGATGCCGAGCAGGATAAAGGGCACACTCAACCACTGTCCGACACTGATGCTATAACCCGTCTCGTAAGCAGCTTGGGGCGTTTTGAAGAACTCCAGCAGGAAGCGGGAACCAAAGATCAGCGTCATAAACAGGCCGAAGGCCAACCCCTCGCGTTGCATTTTCTTCAGCCGGTAGAGCGCCAGCAGTAGAACAAAGGTCAACAAGTAGCAGCCCGCTTCATACAATTGCACTGGATGGCGAGGCAGCATGTCGATTTTTTCGAACACCACGCCCCAGCTACCATCTGTGGGAAGACCAACGATTTCCGAGTTCATGAAGTTACCCAGACGAATGAAACAAGCGGTCAGGGCGGTGGGGATAGCCAGCCGATCCAGCAGCCAGAGGAGCCGGACATCCGGATGCTGGCGGACAAATATCAGGATAGCCAACAACACCCCCAGGGTTCCGCCGTGGCTGGCGAGTCCACCCTTCCAGATTTTCAGAATTTCCAACGGGTTGCTGAAGTAATACTCCGGCTCGTAAAACACGACATGGGCCAGGCGAGCACCCAGCACGGTACCAATGAAGATAAAGGTCAGCAGTTTGTCCAACTGCTCAGTGGGTTGGCCTTCGCGGCGATAAATCCACTGCATGATCTGGTAGCCCAGTAAAAAACCGCCGGCGAACAACACGCCATACCAATGAATGGCCAAGGGGCCGAGTTGTAGCAATATCGGATCTGCATTCCAGTGAATCATCCTGCCTCCGCAATGGACCAAACATGAGGTGAGTGTGAGCTGTGGGGCAAAGGGTATCATGTCCTTTCCCCGGGTGTGAGCCCTGTTCCTCCCGGTGTTCTCGGCTCGCGGCGTGGTGGTTGTGTTCTGTGCCACCTATGCTTGAGGTGTGAGGATGTGGGAGAGACGTGATGAGTATCTACCGAGGAAAAGAGCGGCGTTATGCGCGGCGTCGGGAGCTGGATGACCGGCGAACCGATATCCGCTGGGAGCCGGATAAAGAGGAGCGCCGCCATGGTGTTGGTCGTCGGCAGAGTGATGTTTCCCCTCGTTTCTGGATTGAGCCGGATCGAAACGGCTGAAGACGTTCACTGGATGAATGGCTTGGCTCGAGAGCCGGCTCCCATTCCTGGAGCTGACATTTGCTGACATCCGCTGAAATTGGCTGAAACTGTTATTGATCAATCTAGTGCGAGTATTCCGACCTAGTCTGGACCGAGGACAGGCATTCAGGAACGGGATACATGCGCAGAGTGATGTGGCTGCTGTTGTTTTGTAATGAGCTGCTGGCGAGCGGGCAATCGGCCTCGCAGGACCGTATTACGCTTTGCTACGATCATTGGCCTCCAGCGACGATTCATGCCTCGGTACGAGAGCCGCGACATGGTTTCATGGTGGATATGGCTCGAGATATTTTTTTACAGGCCAATTATGCCGTTACCTTGCGTGAGGTACCGTATGCCCGTGGCTTGCATGATGTGGTTGCCGGAGGCTGTGATGTCATGCTGTTGATGCCCAAGTTACCTGATCGTGGGGTGCGCTATCCTCGCCTGCCCGCCATGTACTCGAGAAATGGTTTCTTTGTCCCGGCCCACAGCCAGTGGCAATATCGTGGTTTAGCTTCGTTAGCTCGCCTGCGAATTGGCAATATTATTGGCTATGACTACAGCAGCATCAGCCCCGCTTTCGCTGCCTTTATCGCTCAACCTGCCGCTGGCGCATCGATCATTACCAAGAGTGGTACTCAAGCGTTACCTCAGCTGTTGAGTCTGCTGGCGCTTGGGCGTCTGGATCTCATGGTGGAGGATGAACAGGTAGCTCGGTATCTGTTACGACGTCAGGGGTTGGCGAATCAGGTCAAACAGGTTGGTGCATTCCCTGTTTCCCTGGCTCTGTACCCTGGCTTTTCCAGTCGTTATCCAGGTGTTGGCAAATTAGTCGCACTCTGGGATCTGGCGATGCAGCCTTCCCAAATTTCGGGTCGTTTAATACAGCGGATGGCTGATTACTAGTTAAGACGGCTCTATTGAGATACCGGCAATTGTTGCAAGAGAGGTGCGAGTCGAGGCTATTCGTGGTGAAATAACCGCCTTGATGTTTACCTTGTTCTTATTGATCTGGAATTGATACACACATGAATCGCACAGTAAATTGGCGGCCATTGCTGGGGCTGCTCGCCATGCCGAATCTGGCGACTGCTATTCCATTGAAAGACTTCATGGATACCGGCTTTATCGGTGGTGGCGTGATGCTGTTTGTTATCGGTCTGATCATGATTTTCATCCCTCGCCTGTTCAAGTGGGGTGTCATGACGATGTTGTTGGCGGATATTCTGTTCTTGGTGCGAATATTCTTTCGCAAGGAGGTCATGGATTATTTGGCAACACAGGGTAACTATGCCGTGATCATCGAAGACATGAGTCGTGATGCGACTCGTTTTATCACGGTACTGAGCGTGATCTCGGTGGTGATCGCGCTGTTGGCTTGTCGCGGTTTCGTGTTGGCATTTTTCATCACCTCGCCTGTGAGTAACAAGAACGGGAAGCGGCGTCGCTCTGTGCCTCAGCGAGAGAATACTTTGTCGCCGACGGTTCGCGAACCGAGCCGTGGCAAGCGTCCGCGGATCGATCGGGATCAAGAGCCTGGCTTTGGTCCTCAGTCCAGACATTCATCACCGACCCAGTCGTCCAGTCAATATGAGTAGCACCGGGCCATCCGATGCGAGGGGGCAAGGTTTCTTGAGGGGCCTCGCCGGGTGTTTTGTGACCTTCACAATCTAATATTTCTTTTTAACATCACAAGATAACCTTCTGCCCCGCGGCAGGCGTTACTGGTGGAGACAGTCAAGAGCAAACATGGACGCACACAATAAACAGAAATTACCGGCAATCACGCTTGCTGCGATTGGTGTCGTGTATGGCGATATTGGTACTAGCCCTCTGTATACCTTTAAAGAGTGTTTTTCACCGCATATTGGGTTAGCTCCCTCTCAGAGTGTGATTTTTGGTTTTCTTTCATTGATCTTCTGGTCATTAATTCTGGTGGTATCGGCAAAGTATTTGGCCTTTGTGTTGCGGGCGGATAACCGAGGGGAGGGGGGCATTTTGACGCTGATGTCGTTGGCGGGTCGCAATACGCCACCGGCCATGACAACGTTACTACTGGTCTTGGGATTGATCGGTGGCGGATTTTTCTACGGTGAAGTAGTCATCACTCCTGCCATGTCGGTGCTATCTGCTTTAGAGGGGTTACAGGTGGTAACCCCGCTCTTCACACCTTATATATTACCAGTCGCTATCGTGGTGCTGACTCTGTTATTCATGATTCAGAAGCATGGCACCGCCCAGGTTGGCCGATTATTTGGCCCTATTATGTTGCTTTGGTTTTGTTCATTGGGAGTCTTGGGGCTGATCTCAATCATCAAGCACCCCGAGATTTTGGCCGCCATGCATCCCAAGTGGGCGATCCAGTTTTTTGCCACCTATAAATGGATTGGCTTCGTGGCCCTGGGTTCTGTGGTGTTGGCGATCACGGGTGTCGAAGCTCTGTACGCCGATATGGGTCATTTTGGTAAGAAACCCATCCGTTTGGCTTGGCTGGTTGTGGTGTTACCCGCTTTATTACTCAATTACTTTGGGCAAGGCGCCTTGATCTTGAGTGATCCGACAGCGACAAAAAACCCGTTTTTTCTGCTGGCGCCTGACTGGGCGTTGGTACCCATGGTCATACTGGCGACTTTGGCTACCGTGATTGCCTCGCAGGCTGTTATCTCGGGCGTATTTTCGCTGACTCGGCAGGCGGTTCGACTCGGTTATCTACCGGGTATGACGATCAAGCACACCTCCGAGAGTGAAGCGGGCCAGATTTATCTGCCTTTCATCAACTGGATGTTGTTTATTGCGGTGATTGTCGTGGTCGTTGCGTTCAGAGAATCCAGTAATCTGGCGGCTGCGTATGGTATCGCCGTAACTGGGACCATGGTGATTACCACAGTTCTGGCTTGTACTGTGGCTCGTTATAACTGGGACTGGCCGAGCCTGCTGGTCAGAACGTTACTCATTGCCATGTTGATCATCGATATGCCATTTTTTGCTGCTAATGCATTGAAATTATTGGCTGGTGGCTGGTTGCCTCTAGCTCTGGGGTGTGTGATGTTTACCGTAATGGCAACATGGAAATGGGAGCGTTTCTTGCTGTTTCGTCAGTTGTCCCGCATGAGCATGCCCTTGGAGGCGTTCATCCATTCGTTAAATAAGGATCAACCGGCAAGGGTGCCGGGCACGGCTATTTATATGGCGCGCACCCAGCAAGGGGTTCCCCATGCATTGTTGCATAACTTGAAACATAACAAGGTATTGCATGAACGGGTGGTGATCATGACCTTCCGCACTCAGGATGTACCTTTTGTTGAACCAGATCAGCATGTGCAGATTGAACGCTTGTCGGAGACATTCTGGCGCATTTCTGCAACCTATGGCTTCCATGAAACACCGGATGTCGATGAGGTATTCCGGCGCTGTGCCCAAAAAGGGATGATATTCAATTTGATGGGCACATCGTTCTTCCTGTCCCGCGAAACGCTGATCCCGACTCGTCGGTCATTGTTTGCTATGTGGCGGGTGAAGTTGTTTATTTTGTTAAGCAAGAACTCACTGCGTGCCAATGACTTCTTTCATATCCCGGCGAACAGAGTGGTGGAGCTAGGGGTGCAGGTGGAGTGCTGATAGCAGGTGGGGCAGAATGAGGAGGGAGTATGCCTCCCTCATTCATCAGGCTCAGGCTTTGATATTTTTAATGATACTCAAGCGTTGGAGGTCCGGGCGAAGTTGCCCTGCTGCAACGTTTCGAGCAATGGCTTGATAGCGATTTTTACAGCCTGTCTTGCGGATGGCGCTATTGAGGTGGAAGTTGACGGTCCGCTCGGTAATTCCCAGAATTTTTGCCGCCTCCCAAGAGGTCTTTCCCTCGCTGACCCAGAACAGACACTGACGTTCGCGTTCGGAAAGATTCGGACCGGGTGGGCTCATTAAATCGCAGGCGCGTTGGAAGATATACGGATAGAGCATACCCAGTTGTGGCAGCGTGGATAGCACATCTCCCGTCGCATGCTCGCGGCTCAAGTGCAACATGCCATGATGACCTTGCCCACTATGTATCGGTAAGGTAACGCCTTCGCGCATTCCATGTTCTGCTCGCTGGTCCATGATGGCCATGCCTTTTTCTGTCACCATGGTATCGGTAGTGGATAACTCGTGCCAGATAATCGGCTGATTTTGGCGCAGAGCCATAAGTAGTAATGGATCATGTGCGGCGAGCTGGTTCTGCCAATACTGTTCAAGCCAATTTTCCGGACTATGGCTAAAAATCGAGACATGGGATTGCAATAACCCTGACGGCAAGAACAGATTGAATTGGTAGTAATCAAAGCCAGATTTTTTTGCCAACTCGAATATAGTTTGGTTCAGACATTCTGCGCTGGGACATTCCCGAACAAATCTAATTTGGGTCGCGAGTGGTGCATTTTGAAACATTGACAAATTCCTTCCATAAATGGTTTCGGTTCACCAGTCCCTGGAGATTTACCTCACTCCCGAATGGCCTCAGTGCTTGCGCCTAAATGAACGTAGGTAATATACAGTCAAATGGCAAGTACTCCTGCTATAAAGCGCATGTATTCCTGCAAATAAGGGTCACAAACTTTGATTTGGCTCTCAATCAGGCCTCCCCTATGAGCTTTCAGGTCTTCAACTGTAGATAAGTTTGGATATTTGGGGGCTTTATGAGCAGGATTTAGCAGGTGTGATGCAATTTTGTCCGGTTGGTGTGGTTTTTAAAGAAAATCCTTGTCAGATGAGACGGGCTCCCTATAATGCGCCCTCATCGACGGACGAGATGTCCGGCAGCGTTGAAAGCAAAGCAAAAAATGCTTGACTGACAACGCGGGTTGCGTAGACTACGCATCCCACGACGGCTGAGGCTGTCACGCTCTTTAACAATCAAATCAAGCAATCTGTGTGGGCACTCGCAGGAATTGGATGTCAAAAAAATTGATATGCAATGACTGATGAAGTGACCAAGACGAATCGG
>NZ_JBVAYG010000014.1:0-113860 GCF_055413365.1 Pseudaeromonas sp. HNCC25DJ182
CCTCTTACAGGGGCTTTATTATTTCGCCTATTGAGCAGTAGTGATTGCAAGTACATCCTACTCGGCACCGCATTAGTGTCCAGCGATGCGTATTCATTTCCCCAATGCGGACTAGGACATGCGGCCTCGCAGCGCCAAGACATGATAACCGTTATGGAATCACGATCCGCGCTTCTCCATCCGGGCGTTGGATTCAGGTTCCACAATCAATTTTAAATAATTACATGAGCGGTTTATGTCAATACCTTGCAGTATGGTTTTACCAGAAACGGACTGGCGATATTGATTCAATTAAAACAAAAATAAGCCTTAGCGTTAATATAAAATATTGGCCCTGCAATTCATATATAAAGCGATATATCATCCAAAAATAATAAAGGCTCATCGTGAGCCTTTATTATTGCATGCTGGCTCAGTTCTTCTGATCCAGAGCCGCATGATAAGCATCCAGTACCGCTTGATCGGCCGCCTTAATGGTCATGCCATTCGGCCCTGTACCGACACTGACGAACTGTTTAATCGGTTCACCCTGTTGCTTGAATGCCTCATATTCGGGGGAAGACTCCTTGAATACCCATAGGCGGCCATCTTCTATTTCAGTGACAAATCCAGGTAAATTATGCTCACTGCCATGAGCAGAAAAAGCCGACAGACCCAGCATCAGAATACTTAAAGACAGAAAACCCTTCATATCAAGACTCCGTGATTGATGACCCAGGCACCATAATAAAACTGTATGACATTAATATTTCACAAGATAACAAGTCGACTGTTTTAAAATAATTGCATAATAAACGATCGGCAATGAAAAATAATCCGAATCTATATATCGGGTTTTATATTTATTCACTATTAGCTTCCTGATTATTGAGCAATAAATAATCCATCATTCGGCAATTAAATAATTGCGCACGCACGGAGTGATTCCGCATCGACAATCGCTGTGGTATCCCTTCATCTCGGAAGCAACAAAAGAGAGGTCGACAAAACATGACCAATAGGGTGATGTTCTGTCGACCATACAACAGGGGCAAGACGCGCAGGGACTGGCCGGGCCTGAAGCCCGGCCGGGTGCCCGTCAGCGGCTGCGCCGTTTCAGGGGCTGGCTCATGCAGTGCACGCCGCCACCGCCCTTGGTGATCATGCCGATGTCCGGATCCAGCACCGTCAGGCCCCGGGCCAGGCACTGCTGCTTGAGCGCCAGGCTATCCTTGGGCAGCAGCACCCGCTCACGGCCCAGGGCCATGATGTTGCAACCCAACTCCATGGCATCCTTGTAGGGCACATCCAGGATCTCGATGCCCTTATGCCGCAGCCAAGTCAGCAGGCTGTCCGGAACCACGGCGGTACAGACGGCGGCCAGCTTCTCCGCCACCATGATGCACTGCACGTCCAGATGCAGGAAATGGGGGTCGAAAGGCACGGTATGGAACTCCCAGCCCTCCTGTTCAAACCACCCCTTCACCTGGGCTATGCCTGCCGGGCTGGTGCGCTCGCCGGAGTAACCGCACAGGGCCACACCCGGCTCGATCAACATGAAATCACCGCCCTCGAAGGTGCCGGCAGTCACCACGTCATACACAGGGATCTGGGCCTGCTGGTAGAACTCCAGCACCGTCAACCATTCGCTGCGCCGCCAGGGGCTATACATCTGGCAAATGATGGGTCCCCAAGGGGTCATCACGGAGGAGTCCCGGGCGAAAACGGCATAGGGTTGTTCGGGACGGGGGGTGAGGAATTGCACCTCCACGTCGGCCTGGCGGTAGGCATCGAGCATCTCGCCATACTGCTGCCGGGCGATGGCTGCATCAAAGGGGGTGCCATTGGCCAGATGGCGGCGGGAAGTGGCGTTGCCATCCTTCCAGCTATAGTGGTCGATGGGCCCGACCAGCACGGATTCGAGGATATCGGTTTCGCTGGCCATGCCCCATTGGCTCAATGGGGGGGTGTGTCCGCCCTCTTGGCGGTGTTTCCAGGGTGAAGTCATGAGAGGTGTCCTTCTTGATCCAGAGTCAGCAGGGTGTGCAGCAATACGTCGGCGCCTTGTTGCAGCTGCTGCGGCGTGGCGTACTCCCGCTCGTTATGGGAGAGCCCGTCCCGACAGGGAATGAAGATCATGCCGGTGGGGCCGAGGCGGGTGAGATAAACAGAATCGTGGCCGGCCCCGGACACCAGGGTGCGCTGGGCTAGACCCAGGGTGTCGCAGGCCTGGCGAATGGCGGCCTGGCATTGTTCATCGAAGGCCACCGCGGGCGAACGCCACAGCGAGTGAATGGTGATCTGCAGGGCGCCCTGGCTCAGGGTGCAGAGATCTTCGATGCGGGCGGCCAGGGACTCCAGCACCGCCTGCCGGGGATGGCGCACGTCCAGGGTAAAACGCACCTGGGCCGGTACTGTATTGGTGGCATGGGTCGAGGTACTGATGGAGCCGACCGTGAGGCGGGCCTCTTCACCAGACTCGGCTACCAGACCATAGAGCCGGGACAGCAACTGCATCAGAGCTTGCACCGGATCGGTCCGCATCGCCATGGGCGTGGGGCCGGCATGCACCGACTGACCGCTGATGGTGACCTCGTACCACTGCATGCCCTGTACACCGCTGACCACGCCGATGGGCAGACCGCTCTGCTCCAGCACCGGGCCCTGCTCGATGTGCAGCTCAAGGGCGGCATGGAAGGCAAACGGGGCGCAGGGGTCGCGGCCCAACTGCCCACTATGCTGCAAGGCCTCCAGCAGGCTGATGCCCTCCCGGTCAGAGTGCTGGTAGAGCTCGGTCTGCTCGAATACACCGGCAAATACCCCTGAGCCCATCATGGCCGGGGCAAAGCGTGCCCCCTCCTCATTGGTCCAGACTGCCAGTTCCACGGTACGGCGAAGACGATGCCCGGCCTCTTGCAAGGAGTGCATCACCTCCAGGGCGGCCAGCACACCGTAGACACCATCGTAACGGCCACCGGTGGGCTGGGTATCCAGATGAGAGCCGAGCAGCAGCGGCAGCAGTTCCGGCTCGCGGCCCACAAAGCGGACAAACAGGTTGCCCATGCTGTCCCGGCGCGGCTGGCCACCCAGGGCCTGACACCAGGCTACGAAGCAGTCGCGCCCGGCGGCGTCCTCGGCGGTGAGAGCCTGGCGGTTACAGCCGCCATTCGGCAGGGCACCGAACTCGGCCATGGTCTGCAGTCTCTCCTGCAGTCGGGCGCTGTTGGTGTGTGGTATAGCCATCTTGATCTCGTGAATGGAAACTTGAGATCAATCTAGCGAGCCACAGGGTGCGCGGGTATCCCTCAGTCGGGTTAGCCGGGATGGAGCACCTGGTCAAACAGCTTGCCCAGCAACTCCTTTTGCGAGTTCACCTCCAGCTTGCTGTAGATATTCTTGCGGTGCACCCGCTCGGTCTCATAAGCCATGGCCAGCTTGTTGGCTGACTCCTTGCTGGAGTAACCGCGAATGAGCAACTGCAGCACCTCTTTTTCCCGCGGAGTGAGCCGGTCTTCACCAAAGTTGAGAATGGCCTGCTTGACCGGCACATGGGAGCCCGAATCCGCCAGGCCGTGCTGTTTGTCGTGCATCTGTACCGCAGCGCAGATCAGCGGGTAGAAGGCCTTGAGACGATCCAGCACCCGGCGGTTGAAGCGTGAGAGTGTCTGGGTGCGGCCCAGGGAGAGCAGATAACAGAGCTGGTGATCGGTCTGGATCACCAGGCACACCTCATCCATCAGGCCCGAGTAGCGGAAATAGTCGTCGTAGTAAGCGCTCTGGTAGAAGTCATCCGGGGCAATGTCCGCCAGACTGACCACCCCTTTGCCACCCTGCATGGCGTAGTCGTAAAAAGGGCTCAACAGATAGGCACCCTGCAGATAGCGATCCCAGGCCGCCAACTCGTCGCTGGCCAGGGAGGAACCCAGCACCACGGGGCGCGCCGTAGGGTGGTAGGCCAGGATGACATAATCGTCGTAGCTGCCCGCCAGCCGCAGCAGGTAGATGAGCTTGTCGAAAAACAGCGGATGGTCGATGGCCAAGATCAGATCTGCAGCACCGTGGATCAGGTTCTGTTCATTCATATCGCGCGCTGTCGCCATGGGAAAGGTCCTGTCGCCAAGAAGACATTCAGAGAAAAAACATCCTAACATAGGGTCCCAAAGGGTGGGCGATCAATAAATAGTCATTTTATTTCAATGCATTAGCCTCAAAGAAACCCCATCTAACTCAACAGGGTGATTGGCGGGCTGGTGTGGAGGCCTATGATGGAGTCCTCTCGTCAACACAATGTGAACCGCCAGGACAGGGATACGCCTATGACCACCTCACACCATGTCATGCAAGTCGAGCCGTTTGGCATCGAACCCATACCGGATGCGGAGCGCAACGCCTCCGTACTGGATTTCATCCGTCTGCAGTGGGGTGGCGCCAACACCCTGGCCTCGGCCATGCTGGGCGCCTTTCCCATCCTGTTTGGTCTCTCGTTCCAGCAGGCGCTGCTGGCCACGCTGCTGGGCATAGTGGTCGGTGCCCTGATCCTCTGCCCCATGGGTATATTCGGCCCCACCACGGGCACCAACAATGCCGTCTCCTCCGGTGCCCACTTCGGGGTGGTGGGGCGGATTGTCGGCTCCTTCCTCAGCCTGCTCACTGCCATCTGCTTCTTCTCCTTGAGCATCTGGTCCGCCGGGGATGCCCTGGTGGGGGCCTTCTGCCGCATCTTCGGCCTGACCGAGAGCCCCTGGCTGTTCGCCCTGGCCTACGGCCTGTTCGCCCTTATAGTGCTAGCGGTCTGTATCTACGGCTTCCAGTTCATGCTACTGGTGAACAAGGTGGCGGTGGTGCTGGCTTCCGTGGTGTTCCTGGTTGGCTTTGTCGCCTATGCCGACAAGTTTGACCCCGCCTTCGCCGGCGCGGGCATGACCAGCGGTTCGCCCGGGTTCTGGCCCTTATTTATCGGTGCCACCCTGATCGTCATGTCCAATCCCATCTCCTTTGGCGCCTTTCTGGGCGACTGGAGCCGCTACCTGCCCCGGCAGACCAGCAAGGGCAAAATCATGCTGGCCTCGCTGATCGCCCAACTCTGCACCCTGCTGCCCTTCCTGTTCGGTCTGGTCACCATGGTGGCCATCAGCCAATACGCCCCCGAGTATGTGGCGAGTGCCAACTACGTCGGCGGCCTGCTGGCCATTTCGCCCCTGTGGTTCTTCCCGCTGCTGATGCTGCTCGCGGTGATCGGCGGCTTGTCCACCGGCACTACCGCCCTGTATGGGACGGGTCTGGATTTCTCCAGCGTATTCCCTCGGCTCACTCGGGCCCAGGCCACGGTCCTGATCGGCGTATTCTCCATCCTGATCATCTTCCTGGGACGCTTTGCCTTCGATCTGGTGGCTTCGGTGACCACACTGGTGACCCTGATCATCGTCACGACCATCCCCTGGATGGTGGTGATGACCCTGGGCTACCTGCACCGCCGCGGTTTTTACAGCCAGGACGATCTGCAGCGTTTCAATCGGGGTCAGGAAGGCGGTATCTACTGGTTCTACAACGGCTGGAACCTGCGGGGCATGCTGGCCTGGATCCCTTCCGCCCTGGTGGCTCTGCTAACGGTCAATATCCCGGGACAGTTTGTCGGCCCTTGGGGTGGGCTGGCTGGCGGCCTGGATATCTCCCTGCTGGTCGCCCTGCTGCTGCCGGCGCTGCTCTACCCCTTGTTACTCAAGCTCAGCCCGGAGCCATCCGCCGTGTTTGGCCCAGATGCCAAGCCGGTGACCCAGGCTGAGTTCGCCGTCACTCTCGACCCTATAGCGGAGTAATGCCATGACCCCTTCGCTCCGACTCTGTGTCACCGCAGCCCCGTCGCTGCAGCAGACCATTGACCATCTGATCGATTGCTTTGCCCGTCACGATACCGAAGGCTACTTTGCCTGCTTTCATCCCGACGCGCGCTTTGTCTTCCACACGGTACCCGACGAGGTGCTGAGCAAGGCTGCCTACCGCCAGCGCTGGCACCAATGGGAGCTGGAGACCGGCTTTCAGGTGCTGGGTTGCACATCCCTGGCCCCCAACTCAGCTACTATGGCGATTGCGCCGTGCTGAGCCATCAGGTCCGCACCCGATTGCGGAGCCTGGAGGGCGAACTGACCCTGCTGGAGCGGGAGTCCATCATCTTCCAACAACAACAGGATGGCCGCTGGCTCTGTATCCATGAGCACCTGAGCCCGCTGGGGACACTATGAGTACCTGGCAACAGACCCCCACGGTTGGGGTGCTGATCGATGGTCAGTGGCAACAGGGCCATGGTGAGTCATGGCTGCTGGTGGATCCCCTGAGTCGCCAGCCCCATGGCCGCCTGCAAGCCGCCTCATCCGCCCAGCTGGATCAGGCGGTGGCTGCTGCTCGTCAGGCTCTGAGAGGATGGCGCGCCCTGGGCTATGCCGGGCGTGGTGAGTGGCTGGCCCGCATCGCCGCTATGGTCGAGCGGCATGGCGAGCGGCTCTGCGCCCTGCAGCAGCGCTACAGCGGCAAGCCGGAGCACGAGGCACGCATGGATGTGGCGGATGTGGTAGCGACTTTCGACTATTACGCCGAGCTGTGCCGACAGCTCCCCGCCCGTTCCCCGGTCGCAGTACCCCTGTCCGGCGTCGGAGTCGAGTATCAGCGCGAACCCGTGGGGGTGGCGGGACTCATTACCCCCTGGAACTTCCCTATGGTCACCAGTGCCTGGAAACTGGCGCCCGCCCTGGCCGCCGGCTGCACACTCGTACTCAAACCCTCCGAGTTGACGCCCATGGCCGAAATTGCCCTGCTGGAGCTACTGCAGGAGTCGGGGCTGCCCAAGGGGGTGGTGAATCTACTGCCCGGCGGCGCCCAGGTCGGACGCTGGCTGTGCGCGCACCCAGGCATCGACAAGATCTCCTTTACCGGCAGCCGGGCCGTGGGTCAGCAGATCTTGCAAGGCGCTGCCGAGCGCATCCAGCGGGTCAGCCTGGAGCTGGGCGGCAAGTCAGCCCTGATAGTGCGAGCCGATGCAGATCTGGAGCTGGCCGCCCAGCTGGCCTGCGATGGCGCCTTCTTCAACGCCGGCCAAATGTGCTCGGCTACATCCCGCCTACTGGTACACCAGCAGTGCTACGCGCCGCTGCTGGCCCGGATCCGGGAGAATATGGCGACCTATCAGACCGGCCCCTTGATCAGCGCAGGCCAGCATCAGCGGGTTGAGGCGCTGCTCAAACAAGGGCTGGCGCAGAGCCCTGATCTGCGGCTGCATCAGACGTCTCAACATCCGGCGGGGTTCGGCTTTCCTCTGACGCTGGTGGAGGGAGTAAGTCAGAACAATGTGTTGTGGCAAGAAGAGATCTTCGGACCCGTTCTGTGCGCCATGCCCTTTGAGAGCGACGAGGAAGCTATCCAGTTGGCGAATGATAGCCTCTATGGGCTAGTGGCAACTCTGGTGAGCCGGGATTTGACGGCCGCCCGGGTACTGGCGGATCAACTGCAAGCAGGCACCGTCTGGATCAACACGCCTCAGCTGATATTTCCTCAGGCCGCCTGGGGCGGCTACAAGCAAAGCAGTCTGGGCCGCGAGTTGGGCCCCTGGGGACTTGAGGCTTTTAGCGAACTCAAACACCTGCTGGTGAGTGCCAGCTCGAGTACATAACCAATCCAGCGGCAAACTATCCGACGCGTATCGTGTGTGACAACCGGTGCCAAGCCCCATCTGGGGGCTGGTGTATCCACCCCCAGATGGGAAAAGCAAGCACCGGTTTTGGCTTTAGGCCATCAGCTTTTGCATGGCACGGTTGAGGTCGACAGCCGTTTGATGCAGTTGATCGCTGGCCCCCTGGGTGCGGTGGGAGTTCTCTTCGTTCTCGGTGGCGATGGTTTTGATATCCACCAGGTTGCGAGCGATATCTTCCACCACCAGGGTCTGCTCCTCGGCGGCAGTGGCGATTTGCTGGTTCATGCCGTGGATCTGGCTGATGGAGCTCGTGATGCTCTGCAACTTGCGACCGGCGACCGTCACCTGTTCGATACTCTGCTGGCTGAGTTGCTGGCTGCTGCCAATGGCCAGCACCGCATCCTGGGTCCCGCGCTGTACCTTGGCGATGATCTGGTTGATCTCCGCCGTAGAGTCCGATGTGCGTTTGCCCAGGGTACGCACCTCGTCCGCGACCACGGCAAAGCCGCGTCCCTGCTCACCGGCCCGCGCCGCTTCAATCGCCGCATTCAAGGCCAGCAGGTTGGTCTGTTCGGCGATGGAACGGATCACCTCCAGTACGGTACTGATGCGGCGGCTATCTTCATCCTGTTGTTTGATAACGCCGGCAGTGTTGTCAATTTCTTTACCCATCTGGGCAATGCCGCCTATGGTGTCCTGCATCACCTGCTCACCTTCATGCGCGGTATGGTCCGCCTGATCTGCCGCCTGGGCGGCCGACGCGGCATTCTGCGCCGTCGCCGACATCTCGTGCATCGCGGTCGCCACTTCCGCCCTCAATGGCTCGAGAGCAGCATGGTCTTGCAGCCGCCACAGCATAAACAGCCAGAAGATGCGCAATAACCCAATGACTCTCATCGTCCGCCGACATCGGCATCGATCAGGGTCATGGCTTCCTGACTGGTGATTTCCTTTGGCGATAAAATTAGCTGCCGAGCCAGCCGTTCATCAGCGCCAGGTACAGAAAAGTACCGCTCAGGATGCTGAGCATGGCCTGCCGCCGCCAGAGTTGCAGCACGGCGACCAACAGCACGGCGGCGATTTGGGCCTTGCCCTGGGCCAGTGAGTGCCACTGCTGGACGCCCATGGCATACAGGGTTAGCAACAGCATCATGGCCACCGGCAAGCGCTGACCCAACACCTGGATGCGGGGATGATGGGCAATCCAGTGACGGGCAACGAAGGGAAAGGCCCGCAGGGCGAAGGTCACTCCGCCCATGATGAGGGCCGCCAGCAGATAATCAGTCGTGGTCATGAGTCACCTCCCCTGTGCCAGGCAACGGCCAGGCCAGTAACACCGCAACCAGCATCAAGGATGCGGCGAGCAGGAAATAGTGCGGGAAGAACCATCCCGCCACCAAGGCGGCCATAAGCCCTATCAGCGCGGCCCCCCAATCCCGTTTGGCGCGGATCTGCTCCACCGCCAGCACGGTAAACAGCGCGGTCAGGGCAAAATCCAGTCCCTGCAGGCCTGGAGGCAAGCCTTTGGCCAGCAAGACCCCCGCCAGCGTGCCCAGCACCCAGTAGCTCTGGTTCAGAAACACCACCCGCAGCGCCTGTTGCCGATCTTGCACCTGACCGGACGCACTGAGCAGGGAGTAGGTTTCGTCAGTAATGCCGAAGATGAAGTAGCCGCGCCCCAGGCCGCGGCCGGGTAGCAGGTGATAGAGCGACAAGCCGTAAAAAATATGCCGGAAGTTGACCAGCAACGAAGCCACGGCCAGATCGAGCCAGCCCGTACCGGCTGCCAGCATCCCCACCGCCAGATACTGCAGCGCACCGGCATACACCAGCACACTCATCAGCGGCGCCCAATACCAGCACAGGCCAGCGTTGGCCCATAACACACCGAACACGGCACCCAGGGGCAGATAGCCCATCATCACCGGGACCGTCAGCGGGAAGATCCCCTGCCAGGAACGCATCATCTTCGTCCATGAAACCAGCTCAAGAAGCGAAAATTAAGCCATCGATCGGTGTGGTGCAAGGCAATTCCCCCACTCGCCAGACAATTAGTCAGCAGGCTGTGCCGATTTCCACAGCAGAGCCCTGGATGTCGAACGGCTACATCCGGGTCAGCAAAATAACTTGTATTCGCAATACATCTAACGATAATCACTCTCACCATAGATGAGATTAATTCCTATTAGGTGCACTCATGTTTTTCGTCCCCTTTTTGATCATGTTCCGGGAAGGACTCGAGGCTGCGCTGATCGTCAGCCTGATCGCCGGTTACCTGCAGCGCACGAATCGCGGTCAATGGCTGAGCTCGGTCTGGATCGGCGTGGTACTGGCTTGCCTGCTCTGCTTGGGACTGGGTTGGTGGATCAACGAAACCAGCGGCGAATTCCCGCAAAAGCAGCAGGAGCTGTTTGAAGGTCTGGTCGCCGCGATTGCCGTGGTGGTGCTGACCTGGATGGTGTTCTGGATGCGCAAGGCAGCGCGCTCCCTCAAGGGGCAGTTGCAGGACGCCGTGGATAAGGCCCTGGATTCCGGCTCCGGGAGTGGCTGGATGCTGGTGTTGATGGTGTTCTTTGCCGTGGCCCGGGAAGGGCTGGAGTCGGTGTTTTTCCTGCTCGCCGCCTTCCAGCAAGACGTCGGCCTCGCCGCTCCGCTGGGTGCCCTGAGCGGTCTGCTCGCCGCCGTTCTGGTCGGCATCGCTATCTACTGGGGTGGGGTTCGCCTGCCGCTGGCACAATTTTTCCGCTGGACCGCACTGTTTATTCTGCTGGTCGCAGCCGGTCTGGCCGCAGGCGCGATCCGCGCTTTCCACGAGGCCGGACTCTGGAACCATTTCCAGGACATCGCCTTCGACTGGAGCGGCTTGTTGTCGACCCATTCACTGCTCGGAACCTTCCTGGAGGGGGTTTTCGGCTATCAGGAGTCACCCTCGGTCAGTGAGGTGGGGGTCTATCTGCTCTATCTGATCCCGACACTGGTACTGTTTTTAATCCAACCCCGCGCCCGTACGGCCCAATCAGCCGTCATGAACTCAACACCTTAATCCGTTTACAGGGAGTGTTACCCATGCGATTCCAGACCCAGATCCTGCTCTCCAGCGTGCTGGCCACCAGCCTGCTGGCACCTGCCATGGCCAAACCGGACCCGGCGGCCCTCGTCGGCCCGATTGCCGAATACAAGATGTATGTGATGAGCGAAGCCAAGCAGTTCGTGGTCGCCACCCAGGCCTTCACCGACGCCGTCAAGAGCGGCGATGTCGCCCGCGCCAAGCAGCTCTATGCGCCGGCTCGCCAACACTACGAGCGGATCGAGCCGGTTGCCGAACTGTTCTCGGATCTGGATGCCGCCATGGATGCCCGCGAGGATGACTACGAACAGGGCGCTCAGGATCCGGCTTTTACCGGTTTCCATCGCTTGGAAAAAGCGCTGTGGGCGGATAACAGCACCGCCGGTATGACGCCGTTTGCCGACCAGTTACAGCAGAACACCGTCGAGCTGGAGAAGCGTCTGGCAGGTCTGGCATTCCCGCCCAGCAAGGTGGTGGGCGGTGCAGCCGTGCTGATTGAAGAAGTGGCGGCCACCAAGATCAGCGGCGAGGAAGATCGCTACAGCCGGACCGATCTGTGGGATTTCCAGGCCAATATCGATGGCGCACAGAAGATCGTCGATCTGCTGCGGCCCTTGCTGGCGCAAGAGGATGCCGCCCTGTTGGCCAAGGTGGATGGCAACCTGCAACGGGTGCATAGCACGCTGGCCAAATACCGCACCGCCGAGGGTTTCGAATCCTATGAAAAACTGACCGATGGCGACCGCAATAGTCTGAAGGGCCCGATCACCGCGCTGGCCGAAGATTTGGCCCAGTTTCGCGGCGTACTCGCCCTGAATTGATAGCGCTGGCAAGCCCATAGCCCGCGCTGAACCGCGTCCACTCATTCGGGAGCACGGCCTCAGGGTTGTGCTCCCTGTTCGGAGAACACCATGTTATCTCGCGTCACCCTCTCCCTGCTCACCCTGTCGCTGGTGGCCCACCTGCCAGCGGTCAGCGCCGACGAGATCCGGCAAGTCCAGATCCGCGTCAACGACAAGCAGTGCAATCCCATGACCCTGACCGTACCGGCTGGCAAGACCCAGTTCATCATCAAGAACGACAGCATGCGGGCCCTGGAGTGGGAGATCCTCGATGGGGTCATGGTGGTGGAGGAGCGGGAAAACATAGCCCCCGGCTTTATGCAGAAGATGACGGTGGAGCTGGCACCCGGCAACTACCAGACCACCTGCGGCCTGCTCACCAATCCCCGGGGCACCCTGACGGTCGAGGGCGGTGACCAGAATAAGGTGGTGGAGGCCACGGCCAACGATCTGATCGGGCCGCTCGCCGAGTACAAGTTTTACGTCATGATGGAGGTGGCCGAGTTCGAAGCCAGAACCCATGAGTTCACGGCAGCCGTCAAGCAGGGGGATATCGCCCTGGCCAAGCGTCTGTATGCTCCGGCGCGCCAGCATTATGAGCGGATTGAACCGATCGCCGAGCTGTTCTCCGATCTGGATGCCGCCCTGGATGCTCGCGAAGATGCCTATGAACAACAGGCCGCCGACCCGGAGTTCAGTGGTTATCACCGGTTGGAAAAGGCGCTGTGGGCGGATCAGAGTACCGCCAACATGGCGGCCTACGCCGACAAGCTGGCACAGGATGCCAGCACCTTGCGGCAACGGATTTCTGCCCTGACCTTCCCCCCCACCAAGGTGGTGGGCGGTGCGGCCGTGCTGATGGAAGAGATTGCGGCCACCAAGATCAGTGGCGAAGAGGAGCGCTATAGCCGCACCGATTTATGGGATTTCCAGGCCAACCTGGAGGGGGCGCAGAAGATTGTCGAGGTGCTGCGCCCGTTGCTGAGCCAAGTAGATGCCACCCTGCTGACCAGCATCGACGCCAATTTCCTCACCGTGACTCATATCTTGCAGAAATACCGCACCGATAGCGGTTTTGCCGCCTACGAACAGCTCTCGGCCGAGGATAGACGCGCCCTGCAAGGCCCCATCACGGCACTGGCCGAGTCCTTGGCCAAGCTGCGCGGCACCCTGGGGTTGAACTAAGATGGCCTGTCCGTTTAGTGCCCTGTGGCACAGCCTGCGCGGTAAAACCGGCGGCAACCCCCACGCGGATCCCCAGGCTGCCGCCCATGCCACCCCGAATAGCAATGACCCGCAGGCCATATCTGCGGCGAGCTCAGCGCCGAGTCAACCGGAGCGTCGGGCCCTGCTGCTGGGCCTGGGTGCCACAGGAGGCGCTCTGGCGCTGGGTGGACTGACGGCCATGCGCCCGGTTCAGGCCGCCTCTGACGCCACATCTCATGCCGCCGCCATCTTTCCCCAAGAGGCGAAGCAACAACGACAACCTTTTTATGGCGTGCAGCAAAGCGGTATCACTACCCCGCAACAAGCGGCCATGATGCTGGTCGCCTTCGACGTGCTGGCGGCCGACCGGGTCGCGCTACAACGCCTGTTTGCAGTATTGACCGAACGCTGCGCCTTCCTGATGCAGGGTGGCGAGACACCACAAGTCGACAACAAGCTGCCACCACTGGATTCCGGGATCATGGGCCACCACATCTATCCGGATAACCTAACCATCACGGTCTCTGTGGGTGGTTCGCTGTTTGATAGTCGCTTCGGTCTGGCCGGACTCAAGCCACGGCACCTGCAAAAGATGACGCGATTCCCCAACGATGCGCTGGATGGCAAATGGTGCCACGGCGATCTGTTGCTGCAGATCTGCGCCAACAGCAGCGAGACGGTGCTGCACGCCCTGCGCGATATCATCAAGCACACCCCGGATCTGCTGAGTGTCCGCTGGCGACGCGATGGCTTTATCTCGGCCCATGCCGCCGCCAGTCAGGGCCAGGAAACACCGATCAACCTGCTGGGCTTCAAGGATGGCACAGCCAATCCCGATACTCGCCAGCAGACGCTGATGAACAAGATCCTCTGGGTGCAACCCGCGCATCAGGAGCCAGCCTGGGCCACCCATGGCAGCTATCAGGCGGTACGACTGATCCGTTTTCGCGTCGAATTCTGGGATCGCACGCCGCTGCAGGAGCAGGAGGCGATCTTCGGCCGCCACCGGGATACCGGCGCGCCGCTCGGCAAATCCCGGGAGCATGAGGATCCGGATTACGGCTCGGATCTCGGAGGCCAGCGCATTCCGCTGGATTCCCATATCCGCCTGGCCAATCCGCGCACCCCGGAGAGCGAGAAAAACCTGATCCTGCGCCGCGGCTACAGCTACTCCGCGGGCATCACAGGCTCCGGGCAGTTGGATATGGGGCTGCTGTTTGTCTGCTATCAGGCCAATCTGGAGCAGGGATTCATTGCCGTGCAGAAGAAGCTCGATGGCGAACCGCTGGAGGAGTACATCAAACCATTTGGCGGCGGCTACTTCTTCACCCTGCCCGGGGTACCCGCTCCCGGCCACTACTTCGCCCAAGCGCTGCTAGAGGCCAGCTAAGCGAGAGGCCAGCTAATCATCCGCCCCCGCAACCCCGCCCCAAAGCGGGGTTGCGCAATGCCCTTGGGTAAGGAACGTCCTGAGGGCTAGCAATCCTGCCACTGGAGGGATCGGTTCAACACGCTCCCTGCTTGTAATGTCTTCGTCTTGTGCCAACAATAGCGACCATCTGTCTGCTCTCTGTGCCAAGGCTGTTTCATGGATAAGCGTCTGACCATTCTCGATATTGCCCGTCTCAGTGGCGTCGGCAAATCCACGGTTTCCCGAGTCTTGAACCAGGATCCCAAGGTCAAGCCGGAAACGCGGGAGAAGGTCGAGGCTATCATCCGGGATCAGGGGTTCGTGCCGAGTAAATCCGCCCGGGCGATGCGCACTAACAGCAACCGTCTGGTCGGTATCCTGGTCTCCCGGCTGGATTCGGCGTCGGAGAACCGCGCCGTACGGGGCATGCTGGAGACTCTCTATGCCCGTGGCTACGATGCCATGCTGATGGAGAGCAAGTTCAGTCCGGCTCTGACCGCCGAACATCTGGAGTTGTTGACCCGACGTGGGGTCGATGGGGTCATCCTGTTTGCCTTCAGCGGCCTCGATCTGACCTCTCTCGCTCCCTGGCAGACCAAACTGGTCCTGGTGGCGCGGGAGCAACCGGGCTTCGCCTCGGTCTGCTTCGATGATGCCGGCGCCATCCGTCAGATGATGCAGCACCTGTTCACTCAGGGACTGAGGCGCATCGCCTTTCTGGGGGTCCATCAGGATGACGTCACCACAGGGGCGCGCCGTCTGGCGGCCTACCAGCAATTCTGCGACGAACACCAGCTCACGGCGGAATATGCAGTCGGTGATCTCGATTACCAGAGCGGATTTCAGCTCGCATCCCGTCTTATTCGCGCGGAGACCGAAGCCCTGGTCTGTGCTACCGACACCCTGGCGCTGGGTGCCGCCAAATATCTGCAACAGCAGGGACGCCAGGATGTGTGCCTGACCGGGGTCGGCAACAATGAACTGCTGCGCTTTCTCTTCCCGCAGGTCTTGTCGGTCGATCTGGGCTACAAGAGCGCGGGCGCTCTGGCCGCAAGCCAGTTGTTGAACCAGATCGAGTTGGCTGAGCCACCCAGAGCACATATAGCCCCCGCCAGCATGCTTCACGACTAACCAATCGAGGTGTGTTTTTTGTGAACAGCAGCATAAAATGGGAACGATCCCATTGCGCCATTCGGGAGGCAGCTCCAAGCTATATGGGAACGATCCCAAACACGGAAGACCCGTTATGAGCAAGATCCAGATCCAAGAGGTTCGCCGGCTGGTCCAGCTGGTCGGCGGCAAGGAAAACATAGCCACCGTCAGCCACTGCCTGACGCGATTGCGCTTCGTGCTGCAGCGCCCCGAGAGCGCCGATCTCCAGGGGCTTGAAGCCTTACCCTCGGTTAAAGGCTGTTTTACCAATGCCGGTCAGTTCCAGATCGTCATTGGCACCGAGGTCGATCAGTTCTACCGGCTGCTGGCCGACGAGATTGAGCTCGAAGGGAGCAGCAGCAAGGAGGAGGTCAAGTCCGCCGCCCGTCAGAACATGAATCCGCTGGAGCGCGGTATCTCCCATCTGGCCGAGATCTTCGTTCCGCTGCTGCCTGCCATCATCACCGGCGGTCTGATCCTCGGCTTCCGCAATGTCATCGGTGACATCAAGATGTTCGATGGTCACAGCCTGACCGAAATCAGCCCGTTCTGGGCCCAGGTCCACGCGTTTTTGTGGTTGCTCGGCGAAGCCATCTTCATGTTCCTGCCGGTGGGTGTCTGCTGGTCAACGGTGCGCAAGATGGGGGGCAGCGAGATCCTGGGCATAGTCCTCGGTGTGACTCTGGTCAGCCCGCAGTTGATGAATGCCTACGACATCGGCAAAGCGGTACCACAAGTCTGGGACTTCGGCCTCTTCGCCATCCAGAAGGTGGGCTATCAGGCCCAGGTGATCCCGGCGATGTTGGCGGGTTTGGCGCTGGCGCTGATTGAAACCCGACTCAAGCGGTGGATCCCGGCTTACCTCTACATGGTGATAGTGCCGTTTGTCTCGCTGCTGCTGGCGGTGATCCTGGCCCACAGTCTGATCGGTCCCTTTGGCCGCCTGATCGGCGATGGCGTGGCCTGGGCCGCCAAGGCGGCGATGACCGGCTCCTTCGCTCCCATAGGCGCAGCATTGTTCGGTTTCCTGTACGCGCCACTGGTGATCACCGGGGTCCACCACACCACCAACGCCGTGGATCTGCAGTTGATGCAGAGCATGGGGGGCACGCCGATTTGGCCGTTGATCGCGTTGTCGAACATAGCTCAGGCCTCTGCCGTGGTCGGCATCATGCTGATCAGCCGCAAGGAGAATGAACGGGAGATCTCGGTTCCTGCCGCCATATCGGCCTATCTGGGCGTCACCGAACCGGCTATGTACGGCATCAACCTGAAGTACAAATACCCGATGCTGTGTGCCATGATCGGCTCTTGCCTTGCCGCCATTGTCTGCGGCAGTACCGGCGTTCTGGCGAACGGTATCGGGGTCGGGGGCCTGCCCGGGATCCTGTCCATTCAGCCGCAATTCTGGGGTATTTATGCCCTGGCTATGCTGATCGCCATCGCGGTGCCCATGGTCCTCACGGTACTGGTCTATCGCCACAAGAACCCGCAATCCCAGAATACCAACAACACGCAGCCGCTCACCCGGCAGGCTCGCGCATGATGTTCCGGGAAGAGCAGAGCTCTCTGCTCTTCCCCACTTTTTTGGCTATGAGAACCGATATGCACACAGAACACTCCCCGAATTGGTGGCGGAACGCTGTCATTTACCAGATCTATCCGAAGAGTTTTCAGGACTCCGGCGCCAAGGGCACCGGCGATCTCCAGGGCATCATCCAGCGCCTCGATTACCTGCAACAGCTGGGAGTCGAGGCTCTCTGGCTCACGCCCGTCTATCCCTCGCCGCAGATTGACAATGGCTATGACATCGCCGACTACCGGGACATAGATCCACGCTATGGCACGCTAGCCGACTTTGATGCCCTGGTGGCGGCCGCCCATGCCCACGGGCTGCGCATCATCATGGATATGGTGGTCAACCATACCTCGACCGCCCACCCCTGGTTCCAGCAGGCCCTCGCGGATCCGGGCAGTCCCTATCGCGACTACTACATCTGGCGCGATCCGGTTGCAGGAGGCGCGCCCAACAACTGGCAATCGAAGTTTGGCGGCAGCGCCTGGCAGCTGGATCCGCATTCCGGCCAGTACTATCTGCATCTGTTTGCCGTCGAGCAGGCGGATTTGAACTGGGAGAATCCGCACGTCCGCGCCGAGGTCAAGGCCATACTGCACTTCTGGGCCGATCGTGGCGTCGATGGCTTCCGTCTGGATGTCATCAACCTGATCTCCAAACAGCAGGACTTTCCGGATGATAACAGTGGCGATGGCCGCCGCTTCTACACCGATGGACCCCGTATTCATGAGTTTTTGCAGGAGCTCAATCGCGAGGTTTTTACCCCGCGCAACCTGATGACGGTGGGCGAAATGTCGTCGACCACGCTCGAGCATTGCCAGCGCTATTCCAGCCGCGATGGCAAAGAGCTGTCGATGGTATTCAACTTCCACCATCTGAAAGTCGATTATGCCGATGGCGAGAAGTGGCGCCTGGCGCCCTTCGATCTGGTGGCTCTCAAGCAGATCTTCTGCCAATGGCAGCAGGGATTGCACGGCCAGGGCTGGAACGCACTGTTCTGGTGTAATCACGACCAGCCGCGCCTGCTCTCCCGACTGGGTGTTCCGGAGCCACTGCGGCTGCAGGGCGCCAAACTACTGGCGACCAGCCTCTACCTGTTGCAAGGCACCCCCTATCTCTATCAGGGCGAAGAGATTGGCATGACGGATCCGGGTTTCAGCCGCCTCGATCAGTATCGGGATATCGAAAGCCTGAACCTGTACGCCCTCAAACGGCAGCAGGGCTTGAGTGACGCCGAGACGCTGGCGCTGCTGGCTGCTCGCTCCCGAGACAACAGCCGGACGCCGATGCAGTGGGACGACTCGGCACAGGGTGGTTTCACCCAAGGGCAACCCTGGATCGAACTGGCGAGCAATCATCAACAGGTCCATGTGGCGGCGGCGCTGGGCGATCCCGATTCTGTGCTCCACTACTACCGGGCATTGATCGCACTGCGCAAGCGACTACCGCTGCTACTCGAGGGCGATTACCAGGATCTGCTACCCGCCCACCCGCAGCTGTGGTGTTACCGGCGCCAGCATATGGGTCAGACGTTGACGGTACTCTGCAACTGGAGCGCGCAGGAAGTGGCCCTGCCCGCAGAGGTAGCGCGCCCAGAGGGAGAGTTGCTGTCGAGCAATTATGCGGATCCTGCAGCGGCGCTCATGTTGCGTCCCTACGAGGCGCAAGCCTGGCTCCACTGACAAACCCCACAGAGATACTCTGGAACGACGTGACCCCTTGGCTACAACGGCAAGGGGTCACGTCATGAACAGGCAGAACATATCCCACCTAGATGGGGACTGGTCTGTGCGAAAGATGATATCCCGCGTCGCCCAGACTCAGGCGAACTGCCCGGCGACCCAGCCGGAGCTCCAGGCCCACTGGAAATTGAAACCACCGAGATGACCCGAGACATCCATCACTTCGCCGATGAAGTAGAGCCCGGGCACCTGTTTGGCTTCCATGGTCTTGGAGGAGAGCTCGTCGGTGTCGACGCCGCCCAGGGTCACCTCGGCGGTGCGGTAACCCTCGGTGCCGTTGGGCAGCAGGCTCCAGCTGGCCAGCACATCCGCCACCGCCGCCAACTCCTTGGGTGTGTATTGACGCAACGGCTTGCTGTGTAACTCACCCCGCTCGATGAGCTTCTCCACCAGCCGTTTCGGCAGTTCACGCCCCAGCACGGTTTTCAACTCCTGGGCCGGGTGCTCACTCTGCCACTGCTGCAGCAGAGCCGGAATATCCCGCCCCGGCAGCAGGTTGATACGGATGGTTTGACCCGGCCGCCAGTAGGAGGAGATTTGCAGGATCACAGGTCCAGACAGACCACGATGGGTAAACAGCAGCGCCTCGCGAAAGCGGGTGCCATCCTCCGCCGAAACCTCGGCGGGCAGGCTGATCCCCGACAGCTCGGCGAAGGTCTCCTTGTCGGCCAGGTGCAGGGTAAAGGGCACGAGGCCGGCGTGAGTGGCCACGACCTTGAGGCCAAACTGTTCCGCCAAGCGGTATCCATAGGGGGTAGCCCCCAGTTTGGGCATCGACAGACCACCGGTAGCGACCACCAGGGAGTGACAGCTCAGGGCACCGCGCGAGGTTTGCAGGGCGAACCCGCCCTCGGTATGGCGGCTGACATTCACAATCTCGGTGGCCAGTTGCAGGGTCACGCCGGCCCATTCGCACTCGGTGAGCAAGACACGGACTATCTCCTTGGCCGAATCGATACAGAACAGTTGCCCGTGCTCCCGCTCTTCGTACTCCACGCCATGGCGCTCCACCAGCTCAATAAAATCGCGCTGGCTATAACGGGCCAGTGCTGACTTGGTGAAGTGGGGATTGCGACAGATAAAATTCTGCGGACCGGCATACAGATTGGTGAAGTTACAACGGCCGCCGCCGCTGATCAGGATCTTGCGACCGGGCTTCTTGGCATTATCCAGCACCAGCACCTGCCGCCCGCGATAGGCTGCCTGTGCTGCACACATCAATCCGGCAGCGCCAGCACCTATGATGATGACGTCCCATTGGGTTTGCTGACTCACTCCTGACTCTCCTGCCGACCGCGCCACATGGCGGGCGCCATTGTAACCAGCACCCGGCCGGGAATCATCTGCTGTAGCCGTTTATGCACCCGCCTCCGGCCAGGCAAAGCCATTGAGCTGCAAAAAATCCCGCTGTAACCCGGAAAAATCGCCCAGTTCGCGGAAGTTGTCCGCGCTCAGCACGGCGAGCAAAGCCAGAACCTCCTGCTGCACGTCGGGACGCAGCTCCCGCTCATCCAGCCGCCAGCGCCCCTGACTATCGACGCGCAGGCCTTGGTCACCATACAGCTGGTCGGCAAACAGCCGCGACATCTGCTCGATGCAGCCTTCATGCAGGCCTTTGGCCTTCATCACCTTCATCAGACACATCAGATAGACTGGCAAGAAGGGGATCACCAGGCTTGCCTTGGTCACCAACGCCTTGCAGATCACCGCCCGGGCATCGCCGCCCACAGACGCCAACAGTGGGCGTAGATTGGCCGCCGTCTGCTGCAGATGTTGCTTGGCATGCCCGAGGGTGCCATCCCGATACCAGGCATGGGTCAAGGCGGGGCCTTCATAAGAGAAAGAGAGCGTACGGAATCCCGGCGCCAGACAGCCCGCCTGCTGCAACTGCAGCACCCAGTTTTGCCAATCCTCGCCCCCCATCACCCGCTCGGTGGCCAGCACCTCCTCGGCGCTGGCCACCGGCATCTCCTGACGGATCAACTGCTGCTGCCCCAGATCCAGACCCCAGCCCTGAATGGGATGGCCCATACTTTTGAGCACCGACTGGTAACGCTGGCCATCGGCCATAATGCGGACGCCGGTGGCGAGTGAATAGACCAGCAGATCAATCTGCCCCCACTGGGCGCGGATCCACTCGATGATCTCCTGCTGTAATGCTGGCGCAAAGGCATCACCAAACCGGCTTTCGGCCGCCAAACCCGCGGCATTGGCCAGACGGGTAACCGCCAGCTGGTTATGCCAGCCCGCGCTGCCGGGATGTGTCTCGGAGGGAGCGCGCTCAAAGGCCACCCCCAAGGTTTCGGCTCCACCGCCAAAGGCCAACGAAATCCGGGCCGCCAGACCAAACCCCGAAGAGGCACCCAGGATCAGCACCCGTTTCGGGGCAACAAACCCGGGTTGTTGACGCACATAGGCAATCTGCGCCTCCACCGCACGCTGACATCCTGCGGGATGACAATTTTTGGCGACACAACCCTGGATCAGGGGCTCGGACATGACACACCTCCGGACAGGAAAACCGAGGGGAGGTTCAAGGTCACTCCCCTGCACGTAGTGGTACAACACATGGGTATCGGTAACGAGCTGCAGACTTGCCATTCACTTCAGGCTAAAGCGGGCAGCCCCAGTTGACAATCATCGGGCGTGATCGGGCTCGGATAATTGCTGCAAGGATCCGGTTTATCCAGGCGGTAACATGGCGCACACTATATAGAGATACCGGTATGGCGCCTCTTACCGCGCCAGGATCCCATGGCTTCATCCTCACGGAGGCTCATCATGAATGGTCAAACCTACCAGCATATTCTCGTCGCCATCGACCTGCGGGCGGACAATCATCCCGTTCTGGATAAAGCCATTGCCCTGGCCAAGACCCACTCCGCCAAGCTGTCGGTGATTCATGTCGATGTCGACCTGCGCGAGATCTACACCGAGATGATCGATATCGATATTGGTGAACTGCAGGATCATGCCCTGGCCGAAACCCGCAAGAAAATGGAGCAGGTACTGGCCGGGCTCGGCTTTCCCCTGGAGAAAAAGCTGGTGATCAGTGGCGATCTGGGGGAACAGGTCAATGAAGCCATCGCCCGCTACGGGATCGACCTGCTGGTCTGTGGCCACCATCAGAATTTCTGGAGTCTGCTCATCTCGTCGGCGCGACAACTGATGAACCAGGTGGAGTGCGACATGTTAGTGGTGCCGATCAAGGGCTAACCCCGGCCGTGACACTCCGGCCGTCGCCCGTCAAAAATCACGACCGCCCTGAAATTTATCGACCGCTTTCACAAGCCGGTAAAATTTGTGTATAGACTAGGTAAGCCACCCCAACGAAGGAGAGCTCTCATGGCAGGAAACGACGATTACGATCCGGATGATGCTGTATTCGAGGATGACGGCGACGAAGAAGGTTACGAAGAAGATTGGGATGACGATGACGAAGGTGCCTGGGACGATGATGATCTCATCGACGAGGATGACTTCGACGACGAAGAGTAACCACGCTTTTCAGACCCAAGGCCAGCCGATGCTGGCCTTACTTTTGCCCAGTCACAGCCTGCCCAGAGCCACAACCCCGAGTCGAGGAGAGTATGGATCCCCTGATCGCATTTTATCGGCACCAGGCGCCCGATCACCGGGGGCGCTGGCTGCAGCAGATCTGGCAAGCCTCACCAGGCTGGCTGGAGCAGACCCACGACTATATCCAGTGGTTGTTTCCACTACCGGAGCCTAGCCCGGTCAATCCGCTCGCCCCGGTGCTCACCACGGAGCAACGCCTGCTGTTTGCCCGGGATCCGGGTTTGCAACAGGGCCTACGCCGTAGCCTGCAGTTGATGTTGAGCCAGTTGGGGCTGGTGACAACCGCCGAAGAGTGGAGCCTGCAACCGGGGCTGAGCGCGGAAAGAGTCGCCTGGCTGGCCGCCAGCAATCACAACCAGTTACGCATCAGCCGGATGATCCGCAGCCTGGTGGCCTGCGGACTGATCCAGGAGGGGTTGCAACTGCAGCAACAAGTCCTGTTGCTCGGTCAGTACCGGGTCAATCCGGTGACGCTGGAATACTGGCGACATGCCCATGAACAGCTGCCGCCCCTACCCGCTTCCGATTCAGCCTCACCCGCAGTTACGACTCCGTTTCCCCGCCGTCACTTGTAACCCTTGCGCTCCAGCCAGCGCACCGCATAGCTGCAGGTGGCGACCAGTTGATAGTGCTGCTGTTCACACCAGCGGGCGCACGACTGCATCAGGGCATCCGCCACCCCCTGTCCGCGCAGGGTATCAGGCACCCAGGTATGCACTATGTTGACCCAGGTTTCCTGCAGTGAATACTCCAGACGCGCCTGTCCGGCGGCCAATGAGACAATGAATCTATGTTGTGCCGGTTGATGTTCGACCTGCATATGAACCTCCTGTCGGCGGTAAATAAGGAACTACTCCCAGTCTAGTCATCAGAGTGAAGCAGGCCGTGACCGGCTGCAAGCGCTTGCAATTCACCACACTCATCCGACCAGAGTCAATGAAAACGTAATCATCTGAAAATCAACCGTTTTCATAAAAATAAAGGTTGATCGGGGTCGCAAAAATCCTAATATCAAACGTGACAAGGCTCACAAAACACCACGAGGTGCATCATGAAAAATCTGTATCTGAACCTGACCACACTGTTGAATGGTAAATCAGAGACCCAGTACGCTCCGGCCACCCGCCAGTACTTCTTCCGCTACGAGCGTTGATCCGGTACTGCTGCGCCATATTAGCCAGCTTTCATGACAAACAAACCGCGCCCCGAGCGCGGTTTGTTGTTTTATGGCGTTCGCTGTTTTGTCATCCATCCTGTTTGGCGCCTTGCAGAATCCGGGGTCTTACGCGCCACCGCTTGGGGTATAGTGATAGGTGACTTCCCCACTGCCTCGAGGATGCGCCATGCCACTCTCCGACCGTTTACGTCAGCTCCGCTTGCTGCCTGTTATCGCCCTCAATCAGGCCACGCAGGCGGTTCCTCTGGGCCGAACCCTGATCGCAGCCGGGCTCCCCGCGGCCGAAATCACCTTCCGCACTCCGGCGGCCGCCGAGGCCATCCGCCTGCTGCGGACTGAGTTCCCGGAGCTGCTGATCGCCGCGGGCACCATACTCACACCGGCCCAGGTCGATACCGCTGTGGCCGCGGGGGCCGATGTCATCGTCAGTCCGGGATTGAATCCCACCACGGTGCGCTATTGCCAGCAGTTGGCAATCCCCATCATCCCCGGCATCAACAACCCCAGCCAGGTGGAACAGGCGCTGGAATTGGGGCTCTCGACCCTCAAGTTCTTCCCGGCCGAAGCCTCCGGGGGTATCGCCATGCTCAAGGCGCTCGCCGCCGTCTATCCGGTGCAATTCATGCCCACCGGCGGCATATCCCCCGCCAACCTGGAGAAATACCTGGCCCAGCCCAATGTCATCGCCTGCGGTGGCTCCTGGATGGTACCCGGGGATCTCATCGAGCAGGGCGATTGGCCCGCCCTCCACCAGCTCATCGCCGATGCTGTGGCCCTGTCGGCCCAGCCCTGAGCCCAGCCGGCAACCGTCGCCGGCATCCCGCTTGCGCTTCGCCCGCGACGGGGCAGAATAGGGGGCACTTTTTGTTGTCCGGCAGGCCCCCATGCATTCTGAACGCGATACCCGAATTCCCGTCACCATCATCACCGGCTTTCTCGGCAGCGGCAAAACCACCCTGCTGAACCACTGGGTCAAGCAACCCGAGCTCAGCGATTGCGCCGTGCTGATCAATGAGTTCGGCAGCGTCGGCCTGGATCATCAGCTGGTCAAACAGGTGGATGAACAGGTGATGCTGCTCGACTCCGGATGCATCTGCTGCTCGGTCCAGGGTTCGCTGGCTACCGCGCTGCAGGAGCTGTTCATGAAGGCGCTGCGCAAGGAGATCAAACCCTTCCGCCGCCTCATCATCGAGACCACCGGCCTGGCCGATCCGGCGCCCGTGCTGTTCACCCTGCGCCAGGACAACTTTATCGCCGAGCGTTACCGCTTCGATGGCATCGTCACGCTGGTGGATGCGGTGCATATCGAGGGGCAACTGGCACGGCAGTACGAGGCGGTCAAACAGATAGCCCTCGCCGATCTGCTGGTCATCAGCAAGAGCGATCTGGTCGCGCCCGAGGCGCTCAGCACCCTGCAACAACGGTTAGGTCAACTCAATGGCGCCGCGCCGCAACATGTGGTGCACGAGGGTGACCTGAGCCCAAGCGTGCTGGAGAAGATTGGCCCCTACAGCAGCGAGCGCGGCAAGGATGTGCGCAGTCTGCTGGCCTGGTTGCGGACCGAAGCGCCGAATCTGGGCATCGCCTCGCCATTACGCCCGGTAGCCACCACCACGGCCGCCGTCGGAGCCCAGCCCACAGTCCCCAACAGCCATGCCGATGTCGCCAGCTTCAGCCTGCGCTTCGGCACGCCGTTGCAACCCGCCCGCCTCATCGCCGCCGTCGAGGCGGTGCAGGCCCAGTTCGGTGATTCGCTGCTGCGGCTCAAAGGCATATTGCAGTTGGAGGGCGAAAGCCAGCCGCTGGTGATCCACGGCGTGCATGGCCAGCTCTACCCGCTGACCACGCTGGGCGACTGGCCGGAAGGCAAGGCCCAGAGCCGGCTGGTGTTTATCGTACGCGCCGCAGCAAAAGAGCCGATTGAACAACTGTTCCAGCAGGTTCTGGCCCAGCCGGAGCCCACCCTGGAGCAACAATTCCAGGCGCTGTTTAACCCCACGGCGCAGGGGACCGACCAGTAATTGGTTCCGTTGTTACACGGGTGTGGCGTAAGCTGACTCCTTGATGGCGCGGCGGTCATGCACTCGCCGCCGCGCCAGATGCCCGTTTCGAACCCGCTAACGACAGGATGTACCATGATCCGTAAGAATCCGTCCGGCCATCTGCCGGTCATTGATGAATCTGCCTATATCGACAAAACCGCCATCATCTGTGGCAAGGTCATCATCAAGGAAAACGTGTTTGTCGGCCCTTATGCGGTGATCCGCGCCGATGAGGTCGATGCATCCGGCGACATGGAGCCCATCATCATAGGGGCGAACTCCAACATTCAGGATGGCGTGGTGATCCACTCCAAATCCGGTGCCCCAGTGGTCATCGGTGAATTCACCTCCATCGCCCATCGCTCCATCGTCCATGGCCCCTGCGAAGTCGGCGATCGGGTGTTTCTCGGCTTCAACAGCGTGTTGTTCAACTGCCGGATTGGCGAAGGCTGCGTGGTGCGCCACAACGCCGTGGTCGATGGCTGCGATCTGCCACCTGGCTTCTATGTGCCCTCCACCACCCGCATCGGCCCCAAGACAGATCTGACCCAGATCCCGCGGGTCAGCGCCGATGCGACCGAGTTCTCTGAAGACGTGGCGCACACCAATATCGACTTGGTCAAAGGCTACAAGGCACTCTCCAACGAGTTCTGAGTCGCTCGGGCGCAGGCCAACCTCAGCACACTGCGCCCTGCCTTGACAGTCGCGCTATAACGGCGCGACAGTCGGAGTTCATCCGCTCAGGATTGGAGTCCACCATGTCACCCTTTGCCCAGGCAACCGCCCGCTTCAAACCCGGCTCCCCGGTCTGCGTGCTGCAGATCGAGGCGGACGCGACCCACCTCTACCACGGCGATGTCGGGGAAGAGGCCCGGCACCAGAGCCTGCCCATCGGCAGCCAGCAACTGGGACGCGGTCCCCTGCGCCACACGCCACCCTCGCCGCTGGAGCTGGAGCAGGCCATCGCCGAAGTCGAAGATCGCATCATGCCGCTGGCGCGCCAGTCGCTCGCCCCTTCCCGTCTGGTGCTGCTGGCTCCGGCGTTAGCGCCACTGGCCGCCGTCAGCCAGAGCGCAGAAGCCGTGTCCATTGAGCAGATTGAACGCTATTTTCAGCAGCTCGCCGCCCAGGCCGAAGGCGACCCCGGTGCCACCTCGCTCTTCGCGCCAACCCCGGAGTTTGCCGCCGCGCTGCTGATTGTGCGCGAGTGGATGCACCATCTGGGTTTCGAACAGCTTGAATTTGCCGCTGCCGAGCATCCGCCCCAGTAACTGGCAGGGTCACCACCGCCCGGTAAAACGGGCCCACAAAAAAGGCTCCCGCAGGAGCCTGTTGTCTATCTTCTTGGCCTTATGCCAAAACGGCCAGTGCAGCCGCGTAATCCGGCTCCTGAGCCACTTCCGGCACCAGCTCGCTGTGCAGCACCTTATCCTGCTCATCCAGCACGATGACAGCACGGGCCGTCAGCCCCACCAGCGGACCAGTGGCGAACGCGACACCGTAATCCTGCAGGAAGGCCGCACCGCGCATGGTGGACAGGGTGACGACCTTATCCAGCCCTTCGGCACCGCAGAAGCGCGCCTGGGCGAACGGCAGGTCGGCAGAGATGCACAACACCACTGTGTTGTTCAGGGCGCTGGCTTCGGCATTGAACTTGCGAACCGAGGTAGCACAAACCCCGGTATCCACGCTGGGGAAAATATTCAGAATTTTGCGTTGCCCGGCAAAGCTGGCCAGGGTGACATCGGCCAGATCCTTGGCCACCAGAGAGAATGGCTTGGCCTGGGAACCAACGGCTGGGAAATCACCAGCAACTTCGACCGGGTTCCCTTGCAGGGTAATAGTGTGGCTCATGTTCACTCCTGAGATTCGATGACAAAGAGGTACGGGTTGAGCCCTGAGTATAGGCAGCTTTTTGCCCCGGAAATACCGATCAACTACAAGGTTATTGACCCGGACACCGGCCAGGGCGTGATGCTCCTGACCGGCAGCCGGCTAGCCCTGACGCGCCTTGAAGCGGGGATTGGATTTGCAAATCACATACACCCGGCCACGCCGTTTGACGATTTGGCAATCGGGGTGGCGGGTCTTGGCAGTTTTCAGCGAGGCCAGTACTTTCATCACTTCTCCTCCTGCGATGTGCCACGGACCAGCGAGCCGAAACGCTGGGCGAATTTGGCAACCCGGCCTTCCGAGGAGACCACCTTCTGCTTCCCGGTGTAAAAGGGGTGTGACTCGCTGGAGACATCCAGTGCCACATAGGGATAGGTCTGGCCATCTTGCCGTTCGATGGTGCGCTGGGTGTGGATGGTCGAGCCGACCACAAAATAGGTGTCCGCCGCTGTGTCGTGGAAGACGACGGGACGGTATGCCGGATGGATATCGGGACGCATAGGAAAACCTCATGAGTGTTATGTTATAACACTCATGTTATTGAGAACCCCTCTCAATGTCCAGACAGTTTTTGCGTCGCGGGTAACCACCAACTGGTATCTGCTTTCGGCGTGCCGGGCGGCAAGGAGGGATTACTGAGTAAAAACAGGCGTCGTTGCGCCAGTTGGGCTTGCTGTAACAGTTGGCCATGGTGCTGCATAAAGAGCTGGCGCAAGGAGCCATCGGCTTGGGCGCGCTGCAAACCGAGTTGCAGACGCTCGGCCAGGGCCTGATTGTCCTTGCGGACGAAAAAATAGACCGGCCAGGGGTAATGAAAGGCCAACGTCGGCTCTACCATCAGCTCCGGGAAAGCAGCCTTCTGCTCGCCCAGCTCCTGCCAGGCTTCATTCAACCCCCGAGGGAAGCCGTCAAAGCGCCCACGAGCCAGCATGGCAAACAGGGACTCATAATGGGGGGCGGCGACAACCCGAAAACCGTTGTATTGCAGCAGCGGCAGATCCGCCCAATGCATGCCGAAACCCATCCGGAAGTGGCGCAATTCGGCCAGCGACTGGACAGCGGCGAAATCGGCTTGCTGCTGTTTGCGGATCAGCAGCACCCGGTACCCCAGCAGCCCGCGCAGGACATCAAATCGCACCGCACGCAGATCCCGCTCCCGCTGCAGGGTGGTCGGCATCGACACCACATCGATACGCCCCTCCTGCATCAGCGCCAAGCCCCGATCCTGGGTCACGGTGGTAAATTGCGGGCTTAAGCGGCATGCACCCAGCTCTTGGGTCTTATCCAGCACCAGCCGTAACAGGGCGGTGCGATAGGCGTAACGGGCATCCTGCTGGAAGTAACGAATCGAACAGAGCTCAGCCCTGACCGGCAGCCAGACACACAGCAGACAACAACTGAGCCCATACCAGAATCTCTTCACCATCACTGATCTCGATTGATGATCCCTATCCCGACACCCGACTTGCGACACGCCGAATGTCGGCGTCGCGACCATCATTGCAGCGAAACTCCCTGTGGCAAGACTAGCACAGCACGGGCGAGGCCCCGTGCTGAACGGCGTCAGCACACTCTCGGCGCACAGCTTGGGAGCAAAACCCACAGATCTGCTACCATGGCCCCTAGCTCCCATCGCCCCGTGCCGTGGCGATTTTCGTTGATTCTCAAGGTGCCACCATGTCATTTGCCGATCTTGCCCTCGCCCCCGTCCTGCTGGAGAACCTGCAGCGTCTGGGTTACCACCAGCCCACGCCCATCCAGCAGCAGGCGATCCCCGTCATTCTGGCCGGTCAGGATCTGATGGCCGGCGCCCAGACCGGCACCGGCAAGACCGCCGCCTTTGTGCTGCCGATCCTGCAACGGCTGCTGACGCAGCCGGCGGCCCAGCCCACCTCGACGGTGCGCGCCCTGATCCTGGTGCCGACCCGCGAACTGGCGATGCAGGTGCACCAGAGCGTCGAGCAGTACGGAGCTGGCAGCCAATTACGGGCCGCGCTGGTCTACGGCGGCGTCAGCATTGCCGCCCAGGCCGAGGTGCTGCAATCCGGCGTCGAGCTGGTAATCGCCACCCCGGGCCGCCTGCTGGACCATCTGCGCCAGGGGGTGGTGTCGCTGGCGGGCATCGAGGTGCTGGTGCTGGATGAGGCCGACCGCATGCTGGATATGGGCTTTGCTGACGAGATCAACGCCCTGCTGGCGCAACTGCCCGATGCGCGCCAGACACTGCTGTTCTCCGCCACCTTCAACGACGGCGTCTACCAGCTGGCGAAGAGTCGGCTGCGGGATCCGCAACGCATCGAGGTGGCACCGCGCAACAGTACCGCCCGCGAGATTGAGCAGCGGGTCTATGCGGTGGATAACGAGCGCAAGGCCGAGCTGGTCAGCCATCTCATCCGGGTCAAGGGCTACCAGCCGGTGCTCATCTTCAGCCGCACCCGCCTGGGCTGCGACAAGCTGGCCCAGCAACTGCTGGCGCACGGGGTACAGGCGCAAGCCCTGCACGGCGATCTCTCCCAGGCGGCGCGGGAGAAAGTGCTGCGGTCGTTCCGTGACGGCAGCCTGCAGGCGTTGGTCGCCACCGATGTCGCCGCCCGCGGGCTGGATATCCCCGAGCTGAACTATGTGCTGAATCTGGAGTTGCCCCATGTCGCCGAAGATTATGTGCACCGCATCGGCCGCACCGGCCGCGCCGGTAAGAAAGGGCTCGCCATCACCCTATTCAGCCCCGAAGACGCCCTGCGCCTGGAAGAGGTAGAAGCCGCGCTGGATCAGCGCCTGCCCCAGCAATGGTTCCCCGGCTTCGAACCGGATCTGACCAAAGCTGCCCCCGACCCCAGACGCCATAGCAAAACCGCGCAAAAACAACGCGCCAAGAAGCGAGCGTTGGGCGGCAAGGCTACAGGGAAATATCGCTGAGGCCGGATCCTGTTCGCCATTCGTGGGATGGGCGGTTTTTTCGCGCATCAGAGTTGAATACACTGATTGTTCTGATTTCATGGATGAGAGAAAGATGAATAGACGTTGTGGCTTTTGCCTGCTGGTCCTGACGCTGCTGTCAGGCTGTGCGACTGTTTCCTCCCTGGATGAGGCGATCGCGCAAAATGATCTGGCGCAGGTCAATGCTTTGCTCGATCAGGGAACACCGCCTGACAATCATGATGCCATGAACGGCGGAACCCCGTTGATGATGGCGGCGACCAATGGCTCTAGCGACATAGTCAAAACCCTGCTGGCGCACGGTGCCAATCCGGCGGCCAAAGACCAGTCGGGCAGCACAGCGCTGGAGATGGCGCTGACATCCGGGTGTACTGATTGCGCTATCGCGTTGCTCGAGCGCGGGATCGACGTCAACTATGTTGCCGATATAAATGGCTATACCCCGCTGGGATTGGCTGTCGTCTACGCAAATTGGCCTGTGGTCGAGTCGCTACTCAAGCACGGTGCCCGTTTAGATCTGGAGCCCAGATTTGGCTCTTCATACCTGTTGCTAGTAGCAGCGGGATCCTCATCGACCGAAGATAAAAAAATTACCGAGGAAAGGATACAGGTCGCCCGTAAGTTGCTGGAACTTGGCCAGAAAGTCGATTGGGGTGGTAGCAAGGCGCAGGGTTACAGCCCGCTGATCGTGGCGGCAGGTATGGGCAATGCCGGACTGGTCAGTTTTCTTATCGAACAGGGTGCCGATGTGAACCTGGTTTCGGAAGATGGACAAACGGCCCGCGCATGGGCGCAAAAGTGGAACCATCCAGAGATCGCCCAACTGATCGACCGGGAGGTGGCCCAGCTAGCGCAGCAGAAAAAGCAGAAATCTCAGGATGACCAGGCCAAGCGCGTCGAGGCGCAAAAATGTAAACAATTTGAACCAGACTGGTTCTGGCTGAATGGTAGTTGCAAGCAAGGGATAGCCGATGGCATGGGCGAAGTGGAATCTAGCAGCCGATTCCTGCGTGTGAAAGCCCATTTCCGAAAGGGATATTTTACTCAAGGCCAGCTTTTTGTACTGGAAGACCAGAAGTGGCATCTGCTCTACGAAGGGGGCTTTGAGGCGGGAGAACTACACGGTAAAGGGATTTGTGGTGATCAGAAAGAGCCCTGCCTCTGGGAACATGGGAAACGTGTCGATGCCTTGTTCCTTGCACGCCAGAAGCAACGCGCCGAGCAGCGGGAAGCCGAACGGCGCCAGGAACAAGCTCAAGCGGAGCTGAGGCTTTTGCAGATGGAACAGCAGGATGAAGAGCGACGCTTGGCCGACGTGGCCCGATGTCAGAAGCAGGCGCAGGAAGACACGGATGAGGAGACAATTGCCACCTGCGACGATCAAGGCAACATTCACGTCGAGAAAAAGAGTGCCGAGATCATGGCTCGTCAGCAAGCCATGTATCAAACCTTCGTCAATGTGACCGATGCGCTGGTGGCCAATGCCAATCAGGACCAGGCCACATCCAGTTACAACACGGCGGATACCAGCAGCTATAACCCACCCGATTCGACCGCCAGACTGAACGAACTGCAGCAGCAAATTCAGGCGGCGCAGCAGCGTCTGCAGGCGGAGCAACAAGCCGCCGCGCAGACCCGACAACCGGTCGATAGCCATACCCCCACCCGAACGGATGCCGCTGCATCCACTCCGGCCAGAGCCACGCCGCCAGCGCAATGGGATAGCGCCATGCCGGAGGCGCTGGCGGTCTGCTGGCACAACGACCAGAATTCCTGGTTCTGTGATGGCCCCTTGCAAACGACATTGGTGGGTGAAAAGGAGCTCAATGATGTCCGTAAGCTGGTTGGTTGTCGCACCAGCGACAGCGAAATTCACGAGCTGGGCAGCACAGGCCGCTATCGGGTGTTTGGCTGTGGCAGAGGATTGCGCTCCGGTGAGCGCGATATGCGTCCTCTACATGGCGTCAGTGGCGGCAATCAGTATCGTTGCCTGAAAAAGGACAATGATGCCGGTAAAATCTGTACCCAGATTTCCGATCAATAACCGCAGTTCGGCACAGTCTCTGTGCCCGGATTAAATGCTGATCTCCCTGTTGATGGTGGCCACCCGGCCACCATCCATCTGAGCCGGGTCAAAGACTATCAACCGGTGCCGATCGTCAGCCGCCCCAGACGCCATAGCAAAACCACCCAGAAACAACGCGCCAAGCAGCGAGCCTTGGGCAGCAAGGGCAAGCGCAGCTAAATCGCGATCCTGATAATGCCACCGCGACAGGGCAGCTCACGCTGACACGCCATGAACCCATCCGTGGGGGCTCCACCGCGCCATCCCTGGCGCAGAGGGTCAGCTTAGCGCTACCCAGTCGCTGTCGGGCGAGTCTGGTGATATCAGACAAGGCCCTGGCTCTGGCTCTGGCTCTGGCTCTGGCTCTGGCTCTGGCTCTGGCTCTTACCGAGCCTGACATGCTCCGCAAGGCCAAGGCATTCACCGACCCTCTGCCGCCCCGAGCGTGAGGCTGGCGGCAGGGAATGAGCCGCATGGATGCGGCGAGAGTCAGCGCTGGCACAGGGATGTGCCATCGCTGATGGTCACGGAGGCCAGCCGGTCAGCGAGGGATCAGGCGGCAGCGGGCATATAAGGCCGGGGGTTAAGGGGGCATGGCCTTATGCCCCCTTACCGCCGCCGTCCGCCGGAGGTGGGCAAATCACTGCAGCCTGCAAGGCGGAACCGGACCACTCGGGATCCTGAATCGGCACTCAACCAGCCCTCAATCTATGAACCAAATCAGGCCAGGAAATTGCGCCAGTCAACCGAGATATCGAGACTAACTAATAGTCTTTTGGCTCCCTAATCTGGTAATTTATCAGCAAATAATTAGCGGGAGTGTATTCATCATGATTGAGCAAACAGAACAGGTCGAGGTAGAAGAGATCCCCAAAAATGAACAACCCTTTGCCAAGTGTGCTTTTGGAGATGAACGCTTTAGATTGGCAAGAATGTTTACCAACTATTTTAACCGCACAAAATCTGATTCCGGATATGTAGCCAATCTAAATGGCGAATGGGGAACAGGTAAAACATTCTTTGTTACCGAATGGTCAAGATTATTAAAAGCGGAAGACTATGGCGTGGTATTTATTGATGCATGGAAATCTGACTATCTTGATGACCCATTATCAATTGTTGCATCAGAAATTCTACAGCAATTAACTGAACAGCTAAAAAATGAATTCAGCGTGCATGATTGCGAAGAAATCAAAAAAGGGATCTGGCGAAAATCAGCAGGTTTGACAAAGGCATTTTTACCAGCCATTGCTAAAGCGGTTAGTAAAAAATTTTTTGGTGACGACACAGTTGAGTTAATAAATGACCTTCTTACTGGTGCGATAGAATATTCAGAGCAAGATATACCAAAGAGTTTAAGTGATAAACTGGGTGAGTTTGGCGAACATGCCTTTGCAACACACCAACGGCATCGAGAGTTTGCCAATGATTTCAAATCAGAGCTACAGAAACTCATTGACTTAACATCAGAAAAAAGTGGGAAAGAGAAAGTTTATATTTTCATTGATGAACTTGACCGATGTAGGCCCACCTATGCCATCGAGATGCTTGAAACTATCAAGCATCTGTTTGATATCAAAAATTTGGTATTTATTATCTCAACGGATACCGCTCAACTCGAACATTCCATTAAAGCCGTATATGGAAATGGCTTTGATTCATTTGAATATTTACACCGTTTCTTCAAACAACGAATCACACTACCAAAACCGGATTATTATAAGTTTCTCTGCATGGCCAATGCGTTCGATGGCCTTGATTTCACCGAACATCATTACTACCCCAATATAGACTCTGCAGATAAATTAAGAGCCTTGGTGGCATTGCAAGCAGAAAACAATGAAATTAAACTTAGAAAGCTAGAGAACATTTATTCACAAATAGATGTATTCCTGACGAATATAGAACTCAAAAATAAAATAGCAATAGATCTAATATTTCTTGTTTCGGCAATATTCACCATAAACCTATCACAAATCCAACCCCTTGATTACACTAGATCAATTAAACCAGAAATCAGAGATGGGGGAATAACCGTACATAAAACCAGAATTACAAACTCCACAAACAGCAACATAATAGAATTTTACAATCAAATCGCATACTTCTTCATTACTGAATTTGAAAACCTATCAAGTCATCAAAAACAAATTTATAAGCCAAGTAAGCTTGACTTTGATAACCCATCCGATGGCGCAGCAAAAATATTATTTTTAGACATTGTGAATGGCTATTATTTTACCTACATCAACAACTTAGCGAATGATTTAACTCACAGCGGAATAACATTATTAACACATAATGAACTCACTGAAATGATACGACAGTTGAAAATTTCAGATATATTTAATCAATGACATGACCGTAGGGGCGATTAACAAACCGCAATAGCCCCTACACATAGCTCAATATTCATCACATGAAATATCCGGGGATATTGTATCTTCACAGATAGCAACATTAATTTAATGACCACAGATACAAATATAAAAAAACCTCGACGGTAATACCAGTCAGCGAAGGCGAGATAGCCTATTGAGCCAACCGTTGGCGGCAGGGATGCCGCCATCGAGCCCCCAGGGAAGGGTTTACGGCGAGTTGGCGAGAGAGGTTGTCTCGCCTGAACCCCGGAACTCTGAATCTCAAAACCTCTGACTTTCTGAATGAACGTCTGAGCCTCAAAACCTCTGAACGGATAAACATAAGGCTCCCATCGGGAGCCTTATTGGATGAATACCTGCGAGTCGAGCAGGTATCAGGCCAGCGGCGGGGTGCGCGGTGGTACCAGGCGCTTGCTGCCGGTAGCCTCGAATGCCGCGCCAAAGCGCAGCAGGTTATTGTCGTCATAGGCGCGACCGGCGAAGGTCAGGCCCACCGGCATGCCGATATCGGCCATCACCCCCATCGGCACGGTCACGGTCGGTACGCCCAGATGGCGAATCGCCAGGTTGCCGTTGGCAACCCAGACGCCGTTGCTCCAGGCGATATCGGCGGAGGCCGGATTCACATCAGCATCAGCCGGAGCGACGTCGGCTACCGTCGGGAACAGCACGGCGTCGAGCTTGAGCTCATCCATCCACTCTTCCAAGTCCAGCTTGCGGGTCTGCTCCAGACCACGCAGGCCGTCCGGCACCGAGGCGATCTCGTCGAACCGCTTGAGGCCGCGCTGGGCCATCTTGACGTATTCGTCCATCCCGGCCGCCAGATCGCCCTCGCGATTGGGCAGAGTGCCCGGATCGTGAGGGAAGATCTGCGGGCCATCGACATCGGCCAGCTTGTTGAGCTTGGGATCGCCGTTGGCACGCAGGAAGTCGTCGAACGCCCAGCCGGAGAGCTCCCACAGCTCGTCGTGCAGAAACTCGGGGCTGATGATGCCGCGATTAAACACAGTGGGCGCGCCGGGTCTGTCGCCTTCGCAGTTGGAGACCAGCGGGAAATCCACCTCAATCACTTCAGCACCCGCCGCTTCCAGCGCCTGACGGGCTTGCTCCCACAGGGCGATCACAGAGGCGCGGGTGTGGATACGCTGACCAGTGGGGCCGCCGATACCGGGGTTGTCGCTGGTGCCGGCCAATTCATCTTTATTGATGAACATGCGCGGCACGCCGAGGCGCTTGCCCTTGAGGCTGTCGGCGCTGGCCGCCAGATCCAGATAAGAAGCCGGACGCACTTGCGAGGCCTTGGGGATCGGCACCCAGGGCTGCAGACGCCACAGATCGCCGCGGGTGTCGGCATCGTCGGCCACCACCAGATCCAGCACTTCCAGGAGGTCTGCCATGGTGCGGGCATAGGGCACCACCACATCCATGGTCGGGGTCAGCGGCCAGTTGCCGCGCACCGAGATGACGCCGCGCGACGGCGTGTAGGCGCACAGACCGTTGTTGGAGGCCGGTCCCCGTCCGCTGGACCAGGTCTCTTCGGCCAGGCCAAAGGCGGCGAAGCTGGCGGCGGTGGCGGTACCAGCGCCGTTGGAGGAGCCGGAGGCAAAGGGCGCGGTCAGGTAGTCGGCGTTGTAGGGGCTCTCGGCGCGGCCATAGACGCCGCGTTGCATGCCGCCATTGGCCATCGGCGGCATATTGGTCTTGCCCAGACAGATAGCCCCGGCGGCGCGCAGCCGTTCGATGGTGAAGGCGTCGCGCTGGGCCACCAGATCCTTGAACGCCGGGCTGCCGGAGGCGGCGGTCAGCCCCTTGACCAGATAGCTGTCCTTGGCGGTGTAGGGAATGCCATCCAGCGGGCTCAACAGCTCACCCCGGGCACGGCGGGCATCGGAGTCTGCGGCCTCTTTGAGCGCATCGGGATTCGGCACCACGACGGCATTGAGCTTGGTGGCGGTCTCGGGGCCGTTGTAGGCGGCGATGCGGGCCAGATAGGCCTGAACCAGTTCGACCGCCGTGGTGCGGCCGGATTCGAGCGCGGCACGCAGCTCGGCAATGGAAACTTCGGTCACTTCAATCATGCTGGACCTCCTAAAAACAATGATGATTTGGCCGGCTAGCCAACGCATTTAGCGCACCTGACCACCCGGTTATTAAAGCGATAAAACCCTGGCAGCGGGCGATGCCGATCACTTAAGGCAAATGCAGGGGCATTCCCTTTCACCAACACGCCGTAAACCCATCCCTGGGGCTCGATGGCGGCATCCCTGCCGCCAACGGTTGGTTCAATGGGAACACCCCTGCCTTCGCGGATCCCCATTGCCACTAGCAAGGGAGGAGGAACGATCAGCAGCCCTGGATCTATTTGCCGCTCGGGATCTGCTGGGTGATGCAGTGAATATTGCCACCGCCCAGCAGGATCTCGCGGGCCGGTACGCCGACCACTGTATGGTCGGGGAAAATATCTTCCAGCTTGGCCTGGGCCAGACCGTCAGTGGCCGGATCCAGCAGCGGATAGACGATGCGGTCGTTGGTGATCAGGAAGTTGACGTAGGAGCCCGCCAGACGGTGGCCGGAGTCACGCGGTACGCCGCTGCCATCTACCACGCCTTGGGCCTCTTCGGCGCTGCAAAACAGCGGGCCCGGTTGCGGGATCAGCCAGACTTTCAGCTTGCGGCCCTTGGCATCTGTGGTGTTCTCGAGCACCTCCAGCGCCGCCTTGGAGCGGGCATACTGGGGGTCGTTCACATCATCGGTCCAGGTCAGCAGCACTTCCCCCGGACGCACGAAGCAGCACATGTTGTCGATGTGGCCGTCGGTCTCGTCCAGATAGACGCCTTCGTCCAGCCAGATAAAGCTCTGCACGCCCAGATAGTCGCGCAGATGCTGTTCAATCTGTTCTTTGCTCAGATGCGGGTTGCGGTTTTCATTGAGCAGGCACTCGGCGGTGGTGATGCAGGTGCCTTCGCCATCGACATGGATGGAGCCCCCTTCCAGGATCAAGGGCGCCTTGTAGCGGGCAAAGCCGTGCTGATCGGCCATCTGACCGGCGACCAGCTCATCCTGGCTCCAGGGGTGGTAGAGACCGCCTTTGAAGCCGCCCCAGGCGTTGAAGCCCCAATCCACGGCACGGCATTCACCGGCGGCGTTGATGACCACGGTCGGACCGGTGTCGCGGGCCCAGCAGTCGTCGCTATTCATCTCAACGAGCGTGACATGGGCTGGCATGATGGCGCGGGCCTGGGCCATAAACTCGCCAGGCACGCCCATAAACACCGGGGTAGCCGCGCCAATGGCATCCGCCACTTGGGCAAAGGTGGACTGGGCAAAACGCCCCGCCTCACGCCAGTTGTCCGGACGGAACGGCCAAATCATCCAGACCGCCTGTTGCGGAGCCCACTCGGCAGGCATAAAGAAACCGTCGACGGCAGGCAGGGTGTTCAAAAGTTTGCTCATTACTGATCCCTCACGCAGGCAGGGTGACTGCCAGAAAAGCGGCAACAGGCGGCGCAGGTCAAGGCGCGCCGCCACACGAAGATGGGGCCAGTGTAGAAACTTGCGCCATCATCCATCAAATGAATAATATGCATCTAGCTATTAATCACGCGAATAAACCAAGCCATGAAACTGCATCAGCTGGATCTGAATCTGCTGCTGGCGTTTGACGCCCTGATGACAGCACGGAACGTCACCCGCGCCGCCCAGCAACTCTATATTAGCCAACCGGCGATGAGTCATGCCCTGAACCGGCTGCGCCAGTTCTTTGCCGACCCGCTGCTGGTGCGCACACCCCAGGGGATGATGCCCTCGCCCCGGGCGCTGAAACTGCACACCGGGGTGCGTCAGGCGCTGTTGCTGCTGGAACAACAGTTGGACGACGAGGAGCAGTTTATCCCCGCCGAATCGAGCCGTCGTTTCGTCATCAGCACCACCGACTATGTGGAGTGTGTGCTGATCCCGCCGCTCATCTCCCGTCTCAAGCAGCTGGCGCCCCGGGTGACCATTGAAATTCTGATCCTGCGCGACACCCTGCCGGAGCAGGAGCTGGCCAGCGGCGCCATCGATCTGGTGCTGGGGTTCGATGAATATATGCAGGTGCCGCCCCATCTGTGCCGGGAGACCTGGCTCACCGAGCCGCTGTGCGGCCTGGTGCGGAGCGACCATCCCCAGGTTGGTGAGGCGCTGAGCCTGCCACAGCTGATCGCCACTCCCCATGTCTTTCACTCGCCACTGGGCACCCGGGAGTCCATCGTCGATCACTTTCTGGCAGGCCAGGGTCTGCAGCGGGAGATCTCGGTCAACAGTCAGAGTTATATGTCGGCCGCCGCCATCGTGAGCCAAAGCGACCACCTGCTGGTGTTGCCACGCAAGGTCGCCGAGCTGCTGGCCACCGGCTGGCCGCTGAAACAGGTCAATTTGCCGCTCGAGATGCCCAGCTATCACCTCAACTGCGTCTGGCATCCGGTTCACGATCAGCAACCGGCACAAGCCTGGTTGCGGCAGCTGATGCGGGAATTAGTCAGAGCGCCATAAACAAAAACGCCAGCACTGAGGCTGGCGTTTGCAGTTTCACATTCCGCCGCGCAGGGCGAAAAGATTACTCGGTGACTTCTTTGGTGCCGGTGACGGAGATGGTCACGCGACGATCCGGAGCCAGGCACGCGATCACGGCCTTCTTACCCTTCACGGTGTCGCACTGGGTACCGGTAACCGGGCTGGATTCGCCACGACCTTCGGTGGAGATCTTGTCGGCCGGAATGCCCTTGCTTACCAGATAGTCAGCAACTGTCTTGGCACGCTTCTCGGACAGCACCTGGTTGGAAGCATCAGAACCGATGCGGTCGGTGTAACCGACGACCAGAGCAGAGCCATCTTTCGGAGTTTCAGCCTGGATTTGACTATACAGGGTATCCAGAGCTGCGACGCCTTCCGGCTTCAGGCTGGAGCGACCAAAATCAAACAGCACATCAGAAGAGAGGTTGAATTCCTTGGTCACAGTGACCGGAGCCGGTGCTGGCTCAGGAGCAGCAACCGGTGCCGGAGCGGCAGCTGGAGCCACCTGGCCGAAGCGGTAGCTGACGCCGAGGCTCAACAAACCATTGTCCGGCTCGAAACCGATCTCGTCCTTGTCACCAATCTTGCTGACCCATTGGTATTCAAAACGCGCAGCCCAATCCCGGGTAATGGCGTATTCAGTACCGAATGCCAGCAGAGGGGCGACACCAGAGGAGCTCTCGCTGCCATTCTCGCTCTTGTAGCTGAAACCACCCAACTTACCGTAGATATCGGTGCCGGAACCCAGGTCATAGCTCAGCTTGGCCGCCAGTTGGACGCCTTGTGATTTGACTTCGCCATCGCCAAGAGAGGATTTGTAGGTCATCTTGTCCAGATAGTCATAACCACCTTCAATCCCAAACCAGCTGTTCAACTGATAACCTGCGAACACGCCGGCTCCGACGCCATCATGGCTGTCGACGTCATAATCAGTCAGCAGGCTGGATACGTCGCTGGTACCGACGCTGAAATTGGACCAACCCAGTTTACCACCGGCATACCAGGTGTTGTCTTGCGGGGCAGCCTGAGCTGCCGTCATGGCAAACAAACCTGCAATCGCCACTGCAATAGCTGTCTTTTTCATCGTTTTTGCCTCTTCTTGTGTGATTCCCATCGGCGACAGTGCACTGTCGCTATCCGTGTTACCCGAGTGCTCGGTCAATGATGACAGGAAGCCAAGGAGGCCTCCACGTCCATTAACTAGATCACGCGCACGCGTGATGTCAAAAAGCTTAGCTCTTAAAGAGTCCCTATGCCACACGGTGCGACGAAAAAAACAGCTGGCCATTCTTAAAGCACACAATAAAACAGTCCCGGAAATCCGAGTCACGACTCAGGTAGATACCGATACCCGATCCCGGTCTCGGTCAGTAGATAGCGCGGCAGCGTTGGATCTTGCTCCAATTTTTGCCGCAGATGGCCCATGTAGATGCGTAGATAGTGGTTGTGCTCAATGAAGGTCGGCCCCCAGACCGCCAGTAGCAGTTGCCGGTGAGTCAACACCTTGCCGGGATGGGCCAGCAGCTCCCCCAGCAGCCGGAATTCAATCGGCGTCAAGTGAATATCCTCACCATCCCGGCTGACACGGCGACTGACCAGATCGACACTGACCTCGCCGAGCCGAATCACGGGAGAGACTGCCTCCGGGCTCTGCCCGCGGCGTCGCAGGGCAACCCGCACCCGGGCCAGCAGCTCGCCGATGCCAAACGGCTTGATCAGATAATCATCCGCCCCGGCATCCAGCGCCTGGATCTTGTCGGTCTCGTCCACCCGCGCCGAGAGCACGATCACCGGGACAGGGCTCCAGCGCCGCAGATCCCGGATAAAATCCTGGCCATCGCCATCCGGCAGCCCCAGATCCAGCACTACCAGATCCGGTTTGCGGGTCGCCGCCTCAAGCAGCCCCCGTTGCACACCATCAGCTTCGCACACCCGGAAGCCTTCAGCCTCCAGGGCGGTACGCACGAAACGGCGGATCGCCTGTTCATCCTCGACGATGAGAATGGTTGCCAAGGTTTCGCTCAATCAACCTCCTGCGTATTCACAATGGTTCATCCATCAAAGGGGGTGGCGTCTTGAGAGGCAGGGTGAAGTAGAAGCTGGCTCCGCCCTGGGGCCGATTCTCGGCCCAGATGCGACCGCCATGAGCCTCGACAATCGCCCGACAGATCGCCAGCCCCAGACCGACGCCCGGGATCACCGACTCCTTGTCGCCGCGGGAAAACTTCTCGAAGATCAGTTGCTCCTTACCCTCCGGCAGACCCGGCCCCTGATCCCAGACCCGCACCTCCAGCGCATCGCCCGCGACACGGGCCGAGATGCCGATGCGGGTCTCGGCGCCGGCATATTTACTGGCATTCTCCAGCAGATTGACCAGCACCCGCTCCAGCATGGTGCCGTCACAATAGAGCAACGGCAAGTCGCCCGGCAGATCCCGCTGCAAGGGATGGCCGCGTAAGGGGACTTCCAGCTCGCGCAGGGCGCTGCCCACCAGCTCCGGCAACGACTGCCAATCCCAGCGCAACGCCAGGCCGCCGGACTGCAGACGGGCCATGTCCAGCAGATTATTCACCAGACGCGAGGTATCCAGCACCTGCTGGCGAATGGCCTCCGCCTGCTGGGCCTGGGGCAGTCCCGCCGATCCCAGCTCCAGGGTCAGGATCTCCGCCTGACCAAACAGCACGGTCAGCGGGGTGCGCAGATCGTGGGAGAGCGCCGCCAACAGCGAGTTGCGCAACCGCTCCGACTCCATCTTGAGCTGGGCCTGCTCGGCCTCACGAGCCAGGGCAATCCGCTCCAGGGCGATGGCGATCAGCACGCCATACAAATCCAGCAGCCGCAACTGCTCCGGGATCATCAACAGCCGCAGGTTGGCCGGTTCAATCACCAGCACCCCCAAGGTCAGATTGGCCGTGGTTAATGGTAACAATCGCTGCGCCAGCGCTGGCAGGGTATCGCTGCCCAGCCCGGCAGGCGCCTTGCGATCCAGACACCACTGGGCCACGGCGCGATCCACCGGGCAACGATCGGCACCCGGCACCCCCTCCAGCAGATGCTGCTCGGCATCCACCAACAGCAGTTGGGTGCGCGCGTGGAAAGAGCGGGCGACAAAGTCACAACTCAGCGCGGCTATCTCATCGGCACTGACGGCACCACTCAACGCCTTGGCCAACTCGAACAACTGCCGCGAGCGCTGCTCCCGATACTGGGCGATCCGCGCCTGATAGCGCACTCCGGCAGTCAACTGGCCGATCAGCAACCCCACCGCCAGCATGACGCCAAAGGTCAGCACATACTGCACATCGCTGACTGCAAACGAAAAATGGGGGACCACGAAGAAGAAGTCGAAGATGGCGACATAAAGGATGGCCGCCAGGATCGCCGGTACCCGACCAAACCGCACCGCAATCAGCACCACCCCGAGCAAAAACAGCATGACGATGTTGGCAGAATCGAGGATCGGCATCAGCAGGCGCGAGATGCCCGCCAGCACGGCACCGAGCAGCAAGGTCGCCCCACAGCCCTTGAGCTGCACCTGCCAGCGTTCGCTGAAGCTGCGCAGATCCGGAGGCAGCGATTCGGCGGGGCGTGGTGGAGGCGATTCGTTCTCCACCGCTACCACGATCAGATCCAGATCCGCGCCCAGGCGCCCCAGACGCTCGGCAAAGCGCCCTCCCCGCCGCCAGAACGATTCCCGCTGGCGACGGCCGATGACGATCTTGCCCAGATTATGTTCCCGGGCGTAACCGAGCACGGCCTGCACCTCGTCTGGAGCCGCCAGAGTTGCGGTCTCCGCCCCCAGATCACTGGCCAGTTTCAAGGTCTGCAAGATGCCTCGCCGCTGGGCCTCCGGCAGCCGATGCAGGCGCGGGGTTTCCACATAGACCGCATGCCAGGGGCTGCCCAGTCTGGCCGCCAACCGTGCCGCGGTGCGCACCACCTTGTCACTGCCATCCTGAGGGCCCAGACAGAGCAGCAGCGCATCCTGGGTATGCCAGACCCGCGAAATATCGGCGTCGCTGCGGTACTCGCGCATCTGACCATCGACCCGCTCGGCGGTGCGGCGCAAGGCCAACTCCCGCAGCGCCATCAGGTTGCCCTTGCGAAAGAAGTGCTCGATGGCCCGCTCCGCCTGACCGGCCAGGTAGACCTTGCCCTCTTTCAGGCGCTGACGCAGATCGTCCGGGGTCAGATCGACCAGCACCACCTCGTCGGCACCATCAAACACCCGATCCGGCACCGTTTCCCGCACCCGGATGCCGGTGATGCCGCCGACGATGTCGTTGAGACTCTCCAGATGCTGGACGTTGACGGTGGTGAAGACGTCGATCCCCGCCTCCAGCAACTCCTCCACATCCTGCCAGCGCTTGGGATGACGGGAGCCGGGCACATTGGAGTGGGCCAGCTCGTCCACCAGCACCACTGCCGGGTGACGGGCCAGCACGCCATCCAGATCGAACTCCGCCAGTCGATGGCCGCGGTAGAAGTGATGGGAGAGCGGCAGTACCTCCAACCCGGCCAGTAGCGCTGCGGTTTCGCTGCGGCCATGGGTTTCCACCAGCCCGACCAGCACGTCCAGTCCTTGAGCCCGCAGGCGCTGGGCCTCTTGCAACATGGCGTAGGTCTTACCGACGCCAGCGCTGGAGCCGAAGAAGACCTTCAGCTTGCCTTTTTGCCGCGTCTTGGCCAACAGCGCATCCGGATCCGGACGACGCGGTTCATCCACATTCATGGCTATTTCCTTGTTGGCAGGGACGCGCCGGAGGCGAGTTCATCCAGTGCCAGATTCAATAACAATATATTTACCACAGGAGCCCCCAGCACACCGAGAGGCGGTATCTCAATCTGCCGGCTCACCAAGGCTTCCACCTGAGTGGCAGGCAAGCCGCGAACCTTAGCCACCCGAGCGACCTGGTAATAGGTCGCCGCCGGGCTTAGGTGGGGATCCAGCCCGCTGCCGGAGCTGGTCACCAGATCCACCGGCATCCGTCCCATGCTGCCAGCGATCACAGGCCACAGTGGGCGCTCACTCGCGTCACCCTCGGTTGGCGCCAGCAGCGCCAACCGCGCGGCTATCTGCTGTTGCAGCTCGGGGTTCAGCGGTCCCAGATTGCTGCCGCCGGAGCCCGCGCCGTTGTAGCCCACCGCCGAAGGGCGGCTCCAGAAATAACCAGCCGCAGTAAATGGCTGGCCAATGAGTCGTGAGCCCACCAACCGCTCGCCCTGATAGACGAGAGAGCCGTTGGCCTGCGCCGGAAAGATCCACTGCGCCAGTGCCGTCATCCCCAGCGGGTAAGCCAGTCCCAGCAACAGGGTAAATCCGAACCATAACCGCAGGGCGGTACCCATTTGTGTCAACATCACGCGCTCCTTACACCCAACCCGCCGCACAGAGCAGCAGATCGATGAGTTTAATTCCGACAAAAGGCACCAGCAGACCGCCCAGACCATAGATCGCCATGTTCCGGCGCAGCAGCTTGGCCGCGCTCAGCGGGCGATAATTCACCCCCCGCAATGCCAGTGGTATCAGCCCTATGATGATGAGGCCGTTGAAGATCACCGCTGACAGAATGGCCGACTGGGGAGTGGCCAGATGCATCAGATTCAGCGCATTAAGGGCCGGATAGGTGGCGGCGAACGCCGCCGGTATGATGGCAAAATACTTGGCCACATCGTTGGCGATGCTGAAGGTGGTCAGGGAGCCCCGGGTCATCAGCATCTGTTTACCGATATGCACCACCTCGATGAGTTTGGTCGGATTGGAGTCCAGATCCACCATGTTGCCCGCTTCTTTCGCCGCCTGGGTGCCACTGTTCATCGCCACTGCCACATCGGCCTGAGCCAGAGCCGGGGCGTCATTGGTTCCATCACCAGTCATGGCCACCAGCCGCCCTTCGCTCTGATACTGACGGATCAGCGCCAGCTTGGTCTCCGGGGTTGCCTCGGCCAGGAAGTCATCGACTCCCGCCTCGGCGGCAATCGCCGCCGCCGTTAGACGGTTATCGCCGGTGACCATCACCGTCTTGATGCCCATGCGCCGCAGCTCCATGAAGCGCTCCTTGATACCGCCCTTAACGATATCCGACAGCGCCACCACCCCCAGCACCTGGTTACCTTCACTGACCACCAAGGGCGTACCGCCTTCGCGAGCCACCTGCTCGACCAAAGTCTGTGCCCGGCGTGGGTACTCGCCACCATTGGCCTCGACATGGCGGCGAATGGCATCGGCAGCACCCTTGCGGATCATCCGTTGTTGCAGATTCACTCCGCTCATCCGGCTCTGGGCCGAGAAGGGGACAAAGGTGGCCCCCAGAGCGTGAATATCCCGCTCCCGCAAGTTAAAGCGCAGCTTGGCCAGTACCACGATACTTCGCCCTTCCGGGGTTTCATCGGCCAGGGAGGCCAACTGGGCGGCATCGGCCAACGCTTGCTCGCTCACCCCAGCTACCGGCAGAAACTGGCTGGCCTGACGATTTCCCAGGGTGATGGTGCCGGTCTTGTCCAGCAGCAGCACATCCACATCTCCTGCCGCTTCCACCGCCCGTCCCGAGGTGGCGATGACGTTGGCGGCCAGCATGCGGCTCATTCCGGCCACCCCGATGGCGGAGAGCAAGCCGCCGATGGTGGTTGGGATCAGGCAGACCAGCAGGGCCACCAGCACGGTAATGGAAATCACCTGGCCACTACCGTTCGCCTGCACGGCAAACGCCGAGAAGGGCAACAGGGTGACGGTGGCCAGCAGGAAGATCAGCGTCAGGGCGATCAGCAGGATCGTCAACGCTATCTCGTTCGGCGTCTTGCGGCGCTTGGCCCCTTCGACCATGGCAATCATGCGATCGAGGAAGGTCTCTCCCGGATTCACGGTCGAGCGGATCACCAGCCAGTCCGAGAGCACGCGGGTGCCGCCGGTCACCGAGCTGAAATCGCCGCCGGATTCGCGGATCACGGGGGCCGATTCCCCGGTGATGGCACTCTCGTCCACCGAGGCCACCCCTTCGATCACCTCACCATCGCAGGGGATCACTTCACCGGCGGCGACCTGCACCACATCGCCCTTGCGCAGTGAGTCAGCACTCACCCGCTGGCTGGGCGCGCCGAACTGGGCCACCGTCAGCTTGTGAGCCCAGACGGTCTGCTTGAGACCCCGCAAGCTGGCCGCTTGCGCCTTGCTACGCCCCTCGGCCAACGCCTCGGCAAAGTTGGCGAACAACACGGTAAACCACAGCCAGACGGCTATGCTGGCGGTGAACCACAACGGCTCTGTGTGGTTCGCCAGTTGTAGCCACTGCACCAGCCAGACCAGGGTGGTCAGGGCACTGCCCAGCCAGACCACGAACATCACCGGATTTTGCCACTGGCTGCGCGGATCCAGTTTGCGGAAGGCGCCTTTGCAGGCTTCGCGGCACAGCGCCGGATCCAGCAGGGAAAGCTTCTTGCGAGTCATAGTCAGTCCTTACTTCAGCATCATCAGCTGTTCGACGATCGGGCCTAGCGCCAGGGAGGGGATAAAGGTCAAGGCCCCCACCAGCAATACAGTACCCACCAGCAAACCGATAAATAACAGGCCATGGGTGGGCAAGGATCCCGGATGTTCCGCTTGACGCAACTTGCCCGCCAAAGACCCGGCCAACGCCAGCACCGGCAGGATGACGCCGAAGCGGCCCAGCAGCATGGCCAACGCCAGCATGCCGTTGTAATAGGGGGAATTGGCGGAGAGACCGGCAAAAGCGCTACCGTTGTTATTGGCCGCCGAGGAGAAGGCGTACAGCACCTCGCTGAAACCATGGGCCCCCGGATTGAAGATCCCGGTGCGACCCGCCTCCAGCAGCAGCGTCAGCGCCGTACCCAGCAGCACCAGAGCTGGCGGGATCAACAGCGCCAAGGCGACCAGCTTCATCTCGCCGCTCTCTATCTTCTTGCCCAGATATTCCGGAGAGCGTCCGATCATCAGACCGCAGATGAAGACAGTGAGCAGCACAAATAAAGCCATGCCATAAAAGCCCGCACCGACACCACCAAAAATAACTTCGCCAAGCTGCATCTGCAGCAGAGGGATCAGGCCACCGAGCGGGGTAAAGGAGTCATGCATGGCATTGACCGCGCCACAGGAAGCCGCGGTGGTCACCACCGCAAACAGGCTACTGGCGGCAATGCCGAAGCGGCTCTCCTTGCCCTCCATATTGCCGCCGGGCATCAAGGTGGATACCTGTTGATCCAGCCCCAGCGCCGCCAGCTGTGGCGTACCCGCCTGCTCGGAGCGAGTCACCATGATCACCGCCAGCACCAGCATCAGAGTCATGGCCAACACAATGGCGACGCCCTGACGCTGATCGCCAACGACCCGGCCAAACGCGAACACCAGAGCCGCCGGGATCAGGAAGATGGCGATCATCTGCAGGAAATTACTCAGCGCGGTCGGATTCTCGAAGGGATGCGCCGAGTTGGCATTGAAGAAACCACCGCCGTTGGTACCCAACATCTTGATCGCTTCCTGAGAGGCGACGGGGCCCATCGCCAGGGTCTGCTCGCTTCCGCTCAAGGTGGTCAACTGCAGATAGTCCTGCAGGTTCTGCACCCCACCCTGCTGCACAAACAGCAGGGCTAGCAGACAGGAGATGGGCAACAACAGGTAGAGGGTGATGCGGAACAAATCGACCCAGGCATTGCCAATGGCCGCAGCCCCATGGCGAGTCAGACCGCGGATCAACGCAAAGGCCACGGCACCACCGGTCGCCGCCGAGAGAAAATTCTGCACCGTCAACCCCACCATCTGGCTGAAGTAGCTCAGGCTGGTTTCACCGGCATAGGCCTGCCAGTTGGTATTGGTCATGAAGCTGACTGCGGTATTCAACGCCAGATCGACCGACAGTCCGGGCAGATGCTGTGGATTGAGCGGTAACACCCCCTGCAGCAGTAACAGCACAAACAGCATGCCACCACCCAGTAGGTTAAACACCAGGATGGCAAAGGTGTATCGTCGCCAATCCATCTCCTCTGTGGCGGCTCCCAGGCAGAGTCGCTCCAGACGTTGCAAGGGGCGCGGTAGCTCCCCCTCGATGAGGCGAGCCAACAACTGACCCAAGGGCCAGGCCAGCAGAACCAGCACCAGTAAAAACAGCAGTAATAGTATCCAGGCGTCGGAACCCATTAGAATTTCTCCGCATTGAGTAGGGCATACAGCAGATAGGCGGCCAGAGCCAGAGCCCCCAGCCCGCCCAGTAGCATCCAGATCGTCATCTCATCACTCCATGGCAGCGGCAACCGATCGCCGCCTCTGAGTCAAAGGCTAAGAGACTGCAGGCAAAAATGAGGTAAAAAGGTCGCGGCTCCCTGTAAAAATTCCGTAAAAATCACCGGCTGACGCCGGTTTCTTGCCCGTCGAAGAGTCTTTGTGCCCCAATCACGCCCCGGTTATCGGTTAGCGCTTGGCAAGCTTGTTAAAAACATGTTATTTCCACTGCATTGCCCCTCAGGAATATCACCATGGCTGAACAAATTACCCACCAGGCCCCATCGTCCGATGAACGCCAACCCGTGGGAGCCCTGTTGTTGCGTACTCTGGCGATGCCGGCCGACACCAATCCCAGCGGCGATATCTTCGGCGGCTGGTTGATGGCGCAGATGGATATGGGGGGTGCCATTCTGGCCAAAGAGCTGGCCCGTGGCCGGGTGGTGACAGTCGCGGTGGATGCCATCACCTTTCTCAAACCGGTAGCGGTCGGTGATGTGGTGTGCTGTTACGGCGAGTGCATCAAGGTGGGAAACAGTTCGCTGAAGATCAAACTGGAAACCTGGGTGAAGAAGGTGGCGAGCGAACCGATCGGCGAGCGCTATTGTGTCACCGAGGCAGCGTTTACCTATGTGGCGGTGGACCGGGAGGGTCGTCCCCGCGCCCTGCCAGCTGAACTGAAGTTCAACAAGAGCGAGATATAAGCCGCCAGCCTTGATCTTCGCCATCCAGCGCGATACGTTGCCAGAACCCATGGCTTTCGCGCAGGATTTTATCATGAATAATCAACCACATATCATTATATCCGCCCTGGATCTTGCCCGTATCGAGCGCTTGCTCGACAGCCTGCCGGATCAGCGCTTTCCGGGGAAGCGCGCCTTGGAGCAGGAGCTGGATCGCGCCGAGGTGCGCGATCCGGAAGAGATGCCTCCCCATGTGGTGACTATGAATTCCGAGGTCCGTTTTCGCCTGCAACCCTCGGGTGAAGAGTTCTGCCTGACTCTGGTCTACCCCAAAGACGTTAACGGCCATGCCGATCGCATCTCGATCCTGGCACCGGTCGGCAGCGCCCTGCTCGGCCTCGCCATCGGTGACGAGATCACCTGGCCCGGTCCCGGTGGCCAACCATTGCAGGTGAGCATCATCGAAATTGTCTATCAACCGGAGCGCGAACTGGAGTTCCATCGCTAATCCACCAATCCGTATCAGGATCGCCATCTCGGGTCAGCTATCTGGACCCGCAATCGGCAAGAAGAGGGTGAAGCAGGTTCCGACACCCTCTTCACTACTCACCTCAATCCGTCCCTTGTGTTTCTTCAGAATGCCATAGGCTAACGACAGGCCGAGCCCAGTCCCCTGGCCCACGGGCTTGGTGGTGAAAAAGGGCTCAAAAATTCGCATCCGTACTGCTTCGGACATTCCCTTGCCATTATCCCGGATCTGCACCCAGACCCACTCCCCGTCCCGCCCGGTGGTCAGCCAGATGTCGCCCATCTTGTCGATGGCATGGGCGGCATTGACCAGAATATTCATAAACACCTGATTGATCTGGGCAGGCACACAACGGACCAGCGGCAACTCACTGTACTCCTTGTGCACCTTGGCCTTGTACTTGAGCTCATTCCAAACCACGTTCAGGGTGCTATCTAGCCCCTTGAGCAGATCGGCCTCTTGCCAGACCGCTTCCCCTGCCCGGGCAAAGTCCTTGAGATCCTGGACTATCTGTTTGACCCGATCCAATCCATCGGCGGATTCGGCCAGCAGCTCAATCACATCCTGGCGCACATAATCCAGCTCGATGGATTCCCGGTATTGCAACAATCGCTGCTGCACCGCAGGTGGCAATTCATCCGCCACCTGCTCATAGGTGTTGATCAGTTCCAGCAAGGTCGCAATATAGCTTTTCAGGGTACTGAGATTGGCATTGACGAAACCGATCGGGTTATTGATTTCATGAGCAACCCCGGCAGCCAATTGACCAATCGCCGCCATCTTGTCGGACTGCAACAACTGCCCCTGGGTGTTCTCCAATTGCTGGTTCAAGCGCTGCAAGGTCTCGTAATCATCACGCAATTTACTGTTGGCATCCGTCAGCTCTCGGGTTCGCAGTGCGACCCGATCCTCAAGTTCCTGATTGGTCTGCAACAGGTTGTGTTGTGTCTCGCGCAGACGGCTGTTTTGCCGCACCACGCGCAATTGCGAGTCATAGAGATCGGCATAGGTCTTGTGCATACCGGCTTGCAGAACAGGCATGGCCTGTTCGGCTACATGGGCCGATTGCAGATAAGCATCCCGGGGTGATACTCCCTCCTGAATCGCCAGGATCTGGAAGCAAACCGGCTTGTCGATGGTCAGGACATGGAAACGCATCCAGAAATTCATATAACGCAGGAAGACTCTGAGTTCATCCAGCGTCATCTCTTCCTTGCAGGCTTCATAGAGATGATGCAAGAACAATTGATGGTCCTTGGCGTGCTCAATCATCACCTCGGACAGGCAGCCGACCTCGAACATCATCTCCTCTTCGGAATTCATGTGCTCACGCAGCTGCTCACCGAGGATTTTCAGGCGCGCCTGCAGTTGCTTGCCGCTAATGCCCTCCAACAGACACAGCGCCAGATCCCCCACATCCCGAAACAATTGTTTATGTTCTTCGTCAACTGAGGCAATTCCCGTCGAAAACTCCGCATCCCAACCCGATCCCATAGATACCTCTGCTGAATTCCTGCTGTTTGCTACGACCTGACTCAGGATTCCTCATCCAGCAACAAGGAACCATCTGGACCCCATTTTACTTGGGTAATGCCGGGGGCCTCCTGCTCCAGACGCCGTCGCTCTCGCTCCTGAGGCGAAAGCTGGTTCATTGTCATCCGGCAGAGATCCGCCAGTTTCTGATTCTCGAGCCACAATTGCCGATAACGCAGGGCCTGGGCTATGGTGGTCACCAGCTCATAGTCATTCCAGGGTTTGGCAACGAAGCGGTAAATCTGCGCCTGATTGATCGCCGCAATCAGGGCATTCAGATCGGCATAACCGGAGATGATCAACCGCGGCGCCTCGGGTTGCAGCGCCAGACAGCGACTGAGTAGCGTGACACCATCCATCTCCGGCATCCGGTAATCCGAGAGGATCAACGACACGGCATGGGCCTCCACATAGCCCAACGCCGCATAGGGATCGGTAAAGGAGATCACCTTCAGCGGATAAACCTGGCCATCAAAGGCACAGGGGATGCGCGCCAACAGCCGACTGATGGCCTTGAGCATCATGGGTTCGTCATCGACAAGCACTAGCTGTTCCATACTCACCTCGTGTTATCTGCAAGCCCTGGCAACCAGGTGCCACCAGGTGCCACCAGGTGCCACCAGGATTTATCGCTGATTTAACTCACGGTTGCACAACGTACACAGTGACCGCTTTCCCCTCGGTGCGCTCAAAATGCCAGATGTGCTGGATAATCGCCTCGTCCAGAACCCGCCCCCGGGTGAGCAGCAGAAAACGACTGGCGCTGAACAGATCCCGGGATAGCTTCATGCCAGGCTTCAATTGACTCGATCCCAGCGCGACTTCGCGGATCCGCTGCTGCTCGGCATCCACCACCCGGACCAGTAACGACACCAGATCCGGATCATAACGCTGTCCCTTGTTTTCCCGAATGTAGAGCAGGGCATGCTCGGCGGTAATGGCCTGAGGTAAAATTAATCCCATTTGCAGCTCATCGTAATCCACGGCAATCGCCAGGATCCGTGCCCCCAAGGGGATTGAGTCGCTGTGTAGACGATCGGGAAAGCCGGTACCATCATAATGTTCATGAATATGGCGGATCAGGGCGCCGGCCCGGTTCAACTCGGGGATCGGCAGCAGCACCATCTGTCCAAGCGCCGGATGCTCCATCACCTCACTGCGCTCCTGACGGTTGCAGCTCAAGAATGGCTTGTTCACCAAGGCATCCGGCAGGGCTATCTTGCCGATATCGTGCAATTGGGCCGCATTGCGGATCGCCTCGAACTCCTCTTCCCCCACGTCAGCCATCCGGGCCAACTGCTCCGCCACATCCACCACCCGCTGGCTGTGTCCCGCCCAATCGGCAAAGCGCATGTCCAGCATATTGGCCAAGACCTGTAACGAGGTACGGAACGAGGTTTTCAACTCCTGCTGCGTCATCTCCAGAAAGGAGACCAATTGGCTCAGCTCCGCGGTGCGCTGGGCGACTTTCTGCTCGAGGGTCGCGTTGGCTTCCCGCAAGGCATCATTTTGTTTGGCGGTCAGCTGCTGCAAGCGGGCATTATCCCGCTTCAGTTTTTGCTGTTCCAAGGCCTGAGCCACAATCAGCAGCAACTCATCATCGTGCCAGGGTTTGGCAATATAGCGGTAGATTTCACCCTGATTGATCGCCGCCACGGTTTGGGTCATGTCGGCATGCCCAGTCAACAACAGACGCATGGTATCCGGCCACTGCTGGCGGATCTTGGCCAGCAATTCGGCACCATCCATATGCGGCATGCGCATGTCGGAGATCACCAGGTCCACCGGCTCCCGCGCCATCAATGCCAGTGCTTCCGCACCGCTGGCCGCCATCAGCAACCGATAGTTGTGGGCATGCAGCAGCCGCATCAATGATTTGAGGACATTGACCTCATCATCAACCAACAGTAGCGTGGCGCTCTGGTTCATAGCCTCTTGTTCCCCTGTATTGCCGAGATCGAGTTAAAACAGACCCGGCCTCAACGCACTTATTTCATCATATTTATCAAATGCATCATTGATTGCGACCTTGAGCTCACCCTCTTCCCAAGGCTTGCTGATAAAACGGAAGATCTCACCAGCGTTGACAGCTGACGACAAAGCCTCCAAGTCGGCATACCCACTGAGCATTACCCGCACCGTATGGGGATAGCGCGCCTTGATCTGCCGCAATAGCTCGAGCCCGGTGACACCTGGCATCCGGTTGTCACTGACAATCACACCGACCTGATAATGAGCCATGCAATCCAGCGCCGCCTCGGCCGTGGCCGCCGTCATGATCTGATAACCGCTGGAACGCAAGGTGCGGCGTAGCGCACTCAGGATCGAGGGTTCATCATCGACCAATAACAAGATGCGCGACGGCACGCCTTCCTGGACCGTCGATTGCTCCTGAGTCGAGGATATCTGCGCCACCAGCGCAGGGAGTTGGCCAGCCGAAGTCGGGCGCCCACGCAGGAATCCCTGCATCTCATCGCAGTGCAACAGGCGCAGGTAGGTGTATTGCTCCTGAGTTTCCACCCCCTCAGCAATCACGATTAATCCCATGGCGTGGCCGAGGGCTATAATGGCGCGCACAATCACCGCATCACTGTTGGAGTCCAGCAGGTCGAACACAAAAGATTGATCGATCTTCAACTTGTCGAGCGGGAACAACTTCAGATAACTCAGGCTGGAATAACCAGTACCAAAATCATCCACTGACAGCGTGACACCCAACTCTTTTAACCGTTTCAGTGTCGATATCGCCTGATTGACATCGGCCATGATGCACCCTTCGGTGACTTCCAGCTCCAGACGCTCTGCAGGCAGACCACTGCTCGCCAGACATGCAGCAACCTGCTCCACCAGCAAGCCATGTTGAAAATGCACCGCGGAAAGATTGACCGCCATATTCAACTCCAGCCCCTCAGCCAACCAGGCTGCGGCCTGTTGGCAGGCTGTCTTCAGCACCCAGTCACTGATGGCAACAATCAGCCCCCCCTCCTCCGCCAGAGGAATAAACTCTTTGGGCGGAATAACACGCTCGGCCGTGCGCCAGCGAATCAAGGCTTCGACCCCGGTCACCTTGCCGGTGCGCATATTCAATTGGGGTTGATACTCTAAAAACAACTCCTCATGGTCCAATGCATGCCGTAGCGCTTGCAGCAGGTCGGTTTGCTGCCGCAACCAGAGCGCCTGCTCCGGGCTAAAACGCTGGATCAAGGTGTTGGGATGGGTGCGACACCAGTCAACGGCGGTATCGGCATTGCTCATCAGCTCCAGCGCGGTTCGCCCCTGCTCCGGAAAATCACTGAGCCCCACCACGGGCGGGCAGATAATGTCGTGGTTTTCGTACTGCAATGGCAAAGAAAGCTGGTCGACAATCTGCTGGGCCAGTTCCAGCGCCGGGTCCAAGCTCTCGAGTCGCGGTAAGATCACCGCATAGTGATTAGCCGCCAGCCGTGAGGCCAGACCCCGATCACCGACCAAGGCCTGTAGCCGTTGCAGTTGTGACATCAGCAACCAATCACCGACCGCATAGCCAAATTTTTCATTCAGCGAACGAAAACGGCGCAGATCGACATGCAGCACCGCCACGAGTTGCCGTGAGCGTTCCGCTTGCCGGATATCTTGCGTCAAGCGTTCTTCCACCAGGATCCGGTTCAACTCGGAGAGCGAACCAGTACGCGACAGATGAAGAACACACTCCTCCAACTGACGGGAGGTCCGCAGATCCGTCACTATGCCGATGTAGAAACCAGTCAATGTATCGGGATCTTCCTGCTCCGAGTCCGGGATATATTGCAGCGTCAACCAGAACGGAAAACTCTCGCCCTGCTTGTTCCGCCCATTCAGTTCCCCATCCCACCCCTGCCATTGCCGGATGCGCAGACGAAACTCCTCGTAAGAGTCACCTTGCATGAAGAGGGGCAATAACAAGGAAGAGGGGCGGCCAATCAGCTCCTGCGAGGTGTAACCGCACAGCGCGCAAAAGGCCGGGTTGACCCAGCGTAGCACTCCCTGGGCATCGCAAATAAACATGCCTTGTGCCGCCGCATTGGCCAATTTACATAGCAAGGTCAGCCGTGAATCAGCAGATAACTCGAGGACAAGCTCGTGACCACCCGCGTCAGTGTCGGCCTCTATTGGCAATAACCGCTCCAGTACCGGTTGACCGAGGGATCCGCTCGCCGCCAGAGCCCACAATTGCGCACTGGCCTGCAAATGAACCCAATGCATGATCTGCTCACAAAAAGCCGAACCGCTCAGCGAAGTCGAGATCCGGGCATCAACCAGCGAGAGTTCATCAGCGGCTACCTCATCGTTGTCGCTACTCAGCAGAAGAACCGGAGTGGAGTCGGGACGCAACTCGGCCCGACTGGTGCGCAACCAGGCAATCCGTCGAGTCAAAGCCTGGCGATCCAGCAAATAGACCACCACACTTGCCATCTCGAGCCCATCCGGTTCGCCCACCACCAGATTAAATGCACCGCCCAGGGCACCGGGCAGCCAGGAGCTCAGGCCGGGTTCATCCACTAAAACGCCAATTCTCGGTCGGTCGACCGATGTGATTCCCTCCTGCATTACCCCCATCTCCGCACATGCCGACACAGTCTGACTATAGTTGATCCCGTCGGGTTAACGGGTTGACCGCACGCGCAAGTTTCAACCCGGAAGGGTGCCTTTGGCTCCCTTCCGGGATGCAGATCGGCATTATTCCTCCAGTGTGGAGAGATCCCCCTCATCCTGACCCAAAGCCCGTGCCCGCAGCACCCGGCGCATGATTTTCCCCGAACGGGTCTTGGGCAAGGCCTCGACAAAATGCACGGTTTCCGGGGTGGCGATGCGTCCCAGCTCCCGCGCCACATGCTCCTTGAGCTCGGACTCCAGATGCTTGTCGCCGCTGGCCCCGGCCTTCAGCAGCACATAGGTATGAATACCCGTGCCTTTCATTTCGTGGGGCAAACCGATCGCCGCCGCTTCTGTCACCATGGGATGACTCACCAGGGCGCTTTCGATCTCGGCAGTCCCGAGCCGATAGCCGGAGACCTTGAGCACTTCATCCATGCGGCCAATCACCCAGACATAGCCATCCTTATCCATCTTGGCGCTATCTCCAGCCTTGTAATAGCCCTGGCTCTGGTAATCCCCCCAGTAGAGCTCGGCATAGCGCGGTGCATCGCGAAAGATGGTACGGGCCATTCCCGGCCAAGGATTCTTGATCACCAGCTTGCCCTCTTCACCGACCGGCACCTCGTTACCTGCATCATCCACCACCCCGATTTCGTTGCCGAAGAAGGGCTTAGTCGCGGAGCCGGGTTTCAGCGGAGTAATGGGCAAGGGGCAGATCATGAAACCGCCGGTTTCGGTCTGCCACCAGGTGTCGATGATCGGACAACGCTTGCCGCCGATCACCTCATAGAACCAGCGCCAGGCTTCCGGGTTGATGGGTTCACCCACCGAGCCCAGCAACCGCAGGCTGGAGAGGTCGTAGCGGCTGGGCCAACGATCACCAAAGCGCATCAGGCCGCGCAGAGCCGTGGGCGAGGTATAGAGAATATTGACTCCGTATTTCTCGACCATCTGCCACCAACGGCTGGGATAGGGATAGTTCGGCGCGCCCTCATACATGATGAGGGTGGCGCCATTGATCAGCGGCCCGTACACCATGTAGCTGTGGCCGGTGATCCAGCCCGGGTCCGCCGCACACCACCAGCGATCTTCCGGCTTGATATCAAACGCCATGCGGTGGGTGGTCGATGTATAGACGGCGTAACCACCATGGGTATGCACCAGCCCCTTGGGCTTGCCGGTTGTCCCCGAGGTATAGAGGATGAACAGCATATCCTCGGAGTCCATGACTTCGGTCTCGCAGCGCGGGCTGGCAATGGGCAGGGATTGCAGATCGTGGTACCAGAAGTCCCGCTCGCTCTCCATCTGCACATCCAGACCGTTATTGCGCACCGTGATGCACACCTCGATGCTGGGCGAGCGTTGCATGGCTTCGTTAGCGATGGATTTCAGATCCGTCGGCTTGCCGCGACGGAAGCCACCATCGGCGGTGACCAGCACCCGGCTGTCGGCGTCTTCGATGCGGGCCGCCAGGGCCTCCACCGAAAATCCGCCGTAGACCACCGAATGGGCAGCGCCAATCTTGGCACACGCCAGCATGGCAAATGCCAGTTCAGGGATCTGCGGCATATAGAGGGTGACAATATCGCCCTTGCGCACCCCCATGCTCTTGAGCACATTGGCAAACTGGCACACTTCCCGATTCAGGGCATGATAGGAAAACGAGCGCACAGCCCCCTTTTCACTCTCCCAGATGATGGCCAGCTTGTTGCGCGTCGCGCCGCTCAGGTGCCGGTCAATGGCGTTGTGCACTATGTTGATCTGGCCACCGACAAACCACTGGTAGAAGGGTTTGTTACTGGCATCCAGCACCGTATCCCAGGGTTTGAACCAGCTCAGATGCGCCGCCTGTTCGGCCCAGAAGTGTTCCCGCTGCTCGATGGAATAGCGATAGAGCTGGTCATATTCCTGGATATTGGCTTGCGCCAGCACCTCGGCGCTGGGGTAGTAGAAGGTTTCGGTCATGTGCGGTGTCCTCGGCATCCATACCCGCGCCTCAACCGCGCGGGAATGGTTTTAAGCGTAGACGCCCGGTGTTGTCGACAGACCCGCAGCTCACAAAAGGTTAATGAATTGTTACTCGGGCGTCGGTGCGGTCACACTTTTGAGAATGTGCTCCGCCGCCGGATGCGGGTTACGCTGCCCGGGTACAATCAGAAACACCTCGCTGTGCAAGTCGCTGCAGGTCCCCAACGTCACCAAGCCATGGTGCTCGGCCAGCGAAACTACCATCTGTTCCGGGGCCGGCATGACGCCATCGCCCGCCTCTGCCATCACCTTCATCAAGGCGCTGTCACTGATTTCGGCGCGGATCCAGGGGGTGATGCCCTGATCGTGCAGCCAGCCCAGCAGTTGGGCGTGCAGGGGGTGATCCTGATCCGGCAGTAACAGCGGCAATTCGCTCAGACACTCGGGAAATGGCAAGGCGCTACGTGCCGCCAGCTCCGGCGCAGCAAAGAAAGCGACAGGCGAGCGCAGCAGCGGGTAACTACGAGCCTGCACATCCAGCCCGGCACTGTAGGCCACCTCCGACAGCACGGCATCCAGGGCATGTACCCCCAACTGGCCCAGCAAACGGATCATGGGCCCCTCCTGACAGCGGATGCTGAGCGTGGGTTGAGCCAGAAACAGCGGCGAGAGCCAACCCTGCACCAGGCGTTTCGGCAGGGCATCTGTGATGCCGATCCGGAACTCGGGCCAACTGCCCTGACGCTTACCATCAAACAGGGTCGCCAGCTCTTCACCGATGGCAAACATCCGGCTGGCATAGGCAAATGCCTGATGCCCTTCCACCGTCAACACCAGTCGTCGCCCCTGGCGTTCAAACAGGGGATGATTCAACCGCTCTTCCAGCAGCTTGATCTGATCGCTCATGGTTTGCGGCGCCAGATGCAAGCGCTGAGCAGCCGCCCGCAGACTACCGAGCCGGGCCGTGACCCAAAAGTAGTAGAGATGATGGTAATTCAGTCCACGCATGTCTGCTTTTCCCTGCTGTAAGAATGAGTTTATCTCCGGTATTAACGCGCGTTTTGCCGTAACTGGCTAGCCCTTCCAACGTACTACTGACCACTGAGTGCTCAACGCCGTGGCTTATCGCCAGAAGCGCGGCACCCATGCCCCAATAACAACCCCCAGCCACTCATCAGCGCCAGGCCACCCAGCGGGGTAATCACTCCCAAGGGCCATTGCGCCAACACCAACAGATAGAGGCTACCGGAAAACAGCAGCATCCCCAGCGCAAAGGCCCAGCAGGCCGCCCGTAGCCAACGGGAAGGCTGCAGTTGCCCCAGCACGACCACCAGCAGCAGCGCCAACGCATGCCACAGCTGATACTGCACGCCGATCTGCAGGGTCTGCAGCTGTTCCGGCGCCAGTACATGCTTGAGACCATGGGCGGCAAAGGCGCCCATGGCCACAGCGCTCAAACCGGCCAACCCGGCAATTCCAATCCACACCCGCATTACCCGCTCTCCTGTTACGCATCAGAACCCGGGATTTCCTCACTGCTGAAAACACTACCCAGGTCACTGACGTGATATGGTCATGATGACTGAATATGATGCCAGCACAGTGCAGGGATGCAGAGGACCAACATGGCGAAAACACGAAAAACAATCGGCTTGGCCCTCGGCAGCGGCGCGGCCCGGGGTTGGGCCCATATCGGCGTCCTGCGCGCCCTGACACGGGTGGGATTACAACCCGACCTGATCGCCGGTTGCAGCATTGGTGCCCTGGTCGGTGCCGCCTATGCCGCCGGAGAGCTCGACTCTCTGGAACAGTGGGTGCGAGGCTTCACCCGCTTGCAGGTCATGAGTCTGCTGGATCCGACCTTTTCCGGCGGCTTGTTTCGGGGCGACAAGGTGTTTGGCGTTGCCGAGGAGCGGGTGGGTGAACTGACCTTTGCCGAACTGCAGTTACCCTTTGCCTGCGTAGCCACCGAGCTGGAAACAGGCCGTGAACACTGGCTGCAGGAGGGGGCTGTGATGAGCGCGGTGCGGGCCTCCTGCTCGATCCCCGGCATGTTTGTCCCGGTTCAGCTCGATGGCCGTTGGCTCATCGACGGCGCCGTGGTCAATCCTGTCCCAGTCTCCCTGTGTCGGGCCATGGGCGCGGATCTGGTCATCGCCGTCAACCTCAACTCGGACACCCGGCAAAACTGGAGTAGCCATGACGACGATGAAGTCACAGCCCGTCATCCCCTGCTGCAATGGTTGCCGAAACGCAATCACCCCGGGGCTCCCAGCATGATCGGCGTCATGAATAACAGCATCAGCATCATGCAAGAACGCATCACCCGAGCCCGGATGGCCGGGGATCCTCCGGAGATAGCCCTCAACCCCCATCTCGGGGATCTGGCGATCATGGATTTCCATCGCGCCAGCGAGGCGATCGCCGAAGGGGAAGCATGCGTCGATCGCATGATCCCGTTCATCGAGGCGGAGGTCCGCCGTTTCGGGATCGAACTGACCCCGCGCAGCGCCAACAATCCCGAAATTTAAACCCGCAATCACCAGGCGCCCCTGCGCCAGCAGCAGGGGCGGCCTTCGCTCTTGCTTCACCGCCCAGCAGCGCCACATCGCCGGTATCCCCCTAGTGACAACGATTACAAAGTGGGATCCAAACCATGACCCATGACGGCCAGCGCACTCTGTATAGCCTACCGGGTCATGCAGCCACTGCGATCAGCATCCGTCAGGATCTTGCCGCACCAATCCCGTCTCCAATTTCCATGTCACCGCAGAAATAACACACCGGATGAAAAGGCAACGTGACACAAAAATGAGAGAAATAGACATAACCATATGATTATTAACAAATAACCACACGGCAAAGGTGAAAATATATTTTTGGTACCGCTTACATGATTGTGTGAGTTCGATCGCCAATGCCATGCAAATCATCGACTAGACTCTGGGCCACCGGGTGGTTTCACCGCAGTAAACGGACAGGAGTAGCATCATGGGATTGGCAGACGTTCTGGCACGACGGGATTGGCAGAATCCGGCACTGAGTAGCTGGCAGCGCTTACCGAGCCATACCCCATGTGCCAGTTGGCGAGACTTGGCCGCGGCGCGCGAAGATCGCCCCTCCCCCTCCCGCCTGTCGCTGAACGGGGACTGGTTTTTCAGTTTTTTTGATGCCCCGGAGCTGGTGCCCGAACAATGGCTAGAGCAGGAGTTGACAGGTGCCTGCACCCTGAGTGTTCCAGGCAACTGGCAACTGCAAGGTTTTGACACCCCCATTTACAGCAACATCAAATATCCATTTCCCTGCCAGCCACCCCGGGTCCCCGACGCCAACCCGACCGGCTGCTACTCCCGAACCTTCATGCTGCCAGCCACCTGGACCGCCAATGGCCAGGTGCGCATCATCTTCGATGGCGCCAATAGCGCACTGCATCTGTGGTGCAACGGACACTGGATCGGTTATTCCCAGGATAGCCGCCTACCCGCCGAATTTGATCTGACCCCCTTTCTGCTGCCAGGCGAGAATCGACTGGCGGTGATGGTGCTGCGCTGGTGCGATGGCAGCTATCTGGAAGACCAGGACATGTGGCGCCTGAGCGGATTGTTCCGCGATGTGACCCTACTGCACAAACCCGACAGCCACCTGAGCGATATCCGGATCACTCCCGATCTCGATGCCTGCTACCACGATGGCCGCCTGCACATCGAGGTCCAGGTCGCGGCGAATGAGCCAGGCCTACAAGTCCGCAGCACCCTGTTCTCGGGAGAGGAAGCGCTGATCAGCGGAACCTATCCCCTCGGCACCGACGTCATCGATGAACGGGGGCGCTATGCCGATCGGGTGCATATCGACTGGTCACTCGCCAGCCCCCGGCAGTGGAGCGCCGAGATCCCCAACCTCTACCGCCTGACAGTCGAACTGCTGGATTCAGCGGGACAACTCCTCGAAGTCGAAGCCCATGACGTCGGTTTCCGCAAAGTCGAAATCCGCGACGGCCTGCTCTGCCTGAATGGCCAGCCCTTGCTCATCCGCGGGGTCAACCGCCACGAGTTCGATCCCGAGCTGGGTCAGGTGATGACCCATGAGCGGATGCTGCAGGATATCCGGTTGCTGAAACAGAATAATTTCAATGCGGTACGCACCTCCCATTATCCGAATCATCCCGAGTTCTACCGGTTATGCGATCGCTTCGGTCTCTATCTGGTGGACGAGGCCAATATCGAAACCCATGGCATGGTGCCGATGAACCGGCTGACCGATGATCCGCTGTGGCTACCGTCCATCTGCGAACGGGTCAGCCGCATGGTGCAGCGGGACCACAATCATCCCTGCATCATCCTCTGGTCGCTGGGTAACGAATCCGGCTATGGCGCCGCTCACGATGCCATGTACCAATGGCTCAAACGCCAGGATCCCAGCCGGCCGGTGCAGTATGAAGGTGGTGGTGCCAACACGGCGGCGACCGACATTATCTGCCCCATGTACGCTCGCGTGGATCAAGACCAACCTTTTCCTGCCGTGCCGAAGTGGAACCTGAAGAAATGGATCGGGCTCCCCGGCGAAACCCGCCCGCTGATCCTGTGTGAATATGCTCACGCCATGGGTAACAGTCTGGGTGGCTTCGCCCACTACTGGCAGGCGTTCCGCAGTCATCCCCGCCTGCAGGGTGGCTTTGTCTGGGACTGGGTCGATCAGGGGTTGAGCCGCCGCGATGCCGGAGGTCAGCATTGGTGGGCCTATGGGGGAGACTTTGGCGACATGCCCAATGACCGCCAGTTCTGTCTGAATGGCCTGGTGTTTCCGGATCGGAGCCCTCATCCGGCGTTAGCCGAGGCGAAAAAAGCCCAGCAATGTATCCAGTTTGAACTGCTCGGTCAGCATCCCCTACGCATTCGTCTGCACAGCGACTGGTTGTTCCGCCACTGTGACCAGGACGTGCTGCAATGGCGCATCCAGCAAGGGGCAACCACCCTGTTGCAAGGGGAACTGACCCTGGCATTAGCGCCACAACAGAGCGCTGACTATGTTCTCTGCGACCAGCTTCCCCCCTTCGCAGCCAATGAGCTGGCCTGGCTGGATCTGCAGATTCTACAATCCCAAGCGACCCCTTGGTCGGATGCAGGTCACCCGATCGCCAGTGAACAATTCGAGCTACCCGTGCCACTGGCTGCCCCCCAGCCGCAAGCAACTGGCATGGTCGAGGTTACAGCAAGCGACGCAGGCTGGCTGATCGAAGCCAATCACCAGCGTTGGCAGCTGGATCGGCACAGTGGCCGCATCAGTCAATGGTGGTCAGCCGATCAGCAGCCGCAACTGCTGGCCCCCATCACCGACCATTTCTATCGCGCGCCCCTGGATAATGATATCGGCACCAGTGAAGCGGACCATCTGGATCCCGCTGCCTGGATAGCACGCTGGGCCACCATTGGCCTGGCCGATTGGCAGCATCAGTGTCTGAGTATTCGCGAGGCCAGCAGAGGTCCGGAGCCGGAGTTCGTCATCGAGCATGGCTACTTCCATGCGGGTGTCTTGCAAGTACTGAGCTGCTGGCGCCATCGTTTTGACAACCAAGGCCGCCAACATCTGGAGATCCAGGTCACGCTCGCTACAGGTCTGCCATCGCTACCGCGCATCGGGATCTTGCTCCAGTTAGCCCAGCCAGTGGAACAGGTCACCTGGCTCGGACGCGGCCCTCACGAGAACTATCCCGATCGCAAGCTTGCGGCCCATCTCGGGCACTGGGAGCTCCCCTTGGCCGCCTTGCATACGCCCTATATTTTCCCCACCGAAAACGGGCTGCGCTGCGATACGCGCCAGTTGCAACTCGGTGCCCTCTCCGTCAGCGGACACTTCCACTTCGGAGTCAGTCGTTACAGTCCGCAGACCTTGGCCCGCACCCGTCACCAGCATGAATTGGTCGCCGATGCCGGTTTGCATCTATGTCTGGACGGCTACCACATGGGGATCGGCGGCGATGACTCCTGGAGCCCCAGCGTCCGCGAAGAGTACTTATTGAATCCCGGATGCTACCGCTACCAACTGACACTGGGTGTGAGCGTCGGCTGAAAAAACGCCAATAGACACAGCAAAAACAGGGATGTTGGCTATTAATTAACTGATATGTATAAAAATTAAGCCCAATGTAACATTATGTAAGCGTTTTCTTTGTGTTGTGAAGATCACAGACAAAAATGTAACAAATTGACTACATTGGCTTAAGCCCCGCCCTCATGCCGAGGTGCGGAGTGTGCCCTACAAACCCAACGACATAGAAAACCGGAGAAGGATAATGAGAAAACTGACCACAGTTGCAGCCCTGTTAGCCGGCATGACCCTGAGCTCAATGGCATCAGCTGAAACCACACTCGGCTTCACCATCTACAAGTACGACGACAACTTCATGGCCGTTGTTCGCAAGGGGATTGAAAAAGAAGCAGCCCAAGTACCCGACGTCAAACTGCTGATGAACGACTCGCAGAATGACCAATCCAAACAGAATGATCAGATCGACGTCATGCTGGCCAAAGGGGTAAAAGCTCTGGCGATTAACCTCGTCGATCCGGCTGCAGCTCCTGTGGTCATCGAAAAAGTGCGTGCCGATGGTATTCCAATTGTGTTCTACAACAAGGAACCCAGTGCTGCCGACATGGCCAGTTATGACAAGGCCTACTACGTGGGAACCGACTCCAAGGAAGCTGGCATTATTCAGGGTGAGCTGATTGCCAAACAGTGGAAAGCGCATCCGGAATGGGATCTAAACAAGGATGGCACCCTGCAGTTTGTCCTGCTCAAGGGTGAACCAGGCCATCCCGATGCCGAAGCTCGTACCACCTATGTGGTCAAGACCCTGAATGAAAAGGGAGTGAAAACCGAGCAACTGCATATGGACACCGGTATGTGGGATACCGCCATGGCCAAGGACAAGATGGATGCCTGGATCTCCGGTCCGAACGCCAACAAGATTGAGGTCGTCATCGCCAACAACGATGGCATGGCCATGGGCGCGGTGGAATCACTGAAGGCTCAGGGCAAGACCGCTATTCCGGTATTCGGGGTCGATGCACTGGCCGAAGCTCTGGCTCTGGTCAAGAGTGGCGCCATGGCAGGAACCGTGCTGAATGATGCCAGCAACCAAGCCAAGGCAACCTTTGATTTGACCAAAAATCTGGGTGAAGGCAAGGCTGCTGGTGAAGGCACCAAGTGGAACATCGTCAACAAGGTGGTCCGTGTTCCTTATGTCGGCGTCGACAAGGACAACCTGGCGCAGTTCGAATAACCCACCGCACCGGCAAGGAGGGAGACCTCCTTGCCTCTTCTGACCACAAGATGTGATGGCTGATATGACAACACAGCAACAATCAGAATGGCTGTTGGAGATGATTGACGTCAGTAAGAGTTTTCCTGGCGTCAAAGCACTCGATAATGTCAATTTACGGGTCCGTCCTCATTCTGTGCATGCGTTGATGGGTGAGAATGGCGCGGGTAAATCCACGCTGCTCAAGTGCCTGTTCGGCATCTACGAGAAGGATCAGGGCAAGATTTTTTTCCAGGGAAAAGAGGTCAATTTCACCTCGTCCAAGGAGGCATTGGAAAATGGCGTCTCCATGGTGCACCAGGAGTTGAACCTGGTGTTGCAGCGGACCGTCATGGATAACATGTGGCTCGGACGCTATCCCACCAAGGGGATTTTCGTTGACCACAGCAAGATGTACACCGATACCAAGCGCATCTTCGATGAGCTGGATATCGACATCGATCCCCGCGTCAAGGTAGCAACCCTCTCGGTTTCCCAGATGCAGATGATCGAGATCGCCAAGGCGTTCTCCTATGATGCCAAGATTGTCATCATGGATGAGCCCACCTCGTCCCTGACTGAAAAAGAGGTCAACCACCTCTTCAAAATCATCAACAAGCTGAAAAAGAAAGGCTGCGGCATCGTCTATATCTCCCACAAGATGGAAGAGATTTTCCAGCTGTGTGACGAAATCACCATACTGCGCGACGGTCAGTGGATCGCGACCCAACCGCTCGAAGGCATGACCATGGATCAGATCATCGGCATGATGGTCGGCCGTGCATTAACCCAGCGGTTCCCGGAAAAAACCAACCAGCCCAAGGAAGTCATTCTCGAGATTGAACATCTCACAGCCAAGAACCAGCCCTCCATCAAGGACGTCAGTTTCAACCTGCACAAGGGAGAAATCCTCGGTATCGCCGGCCTGGTCGGCGCCAAACGAACCGACATTGTCGAGACCCTGTTCGGTATCCGCGACCGCAGTCAGGGCAGTATCCGCCTTCATGGTCATGAGGTAGAAAACCAGAATGCCCATGAAGCGATTCAAAATGGCTTTGCATTGGTCACCGAAGAGCGACGTTCTACCGGGATCTATGCCCAGCTGGATATTGCCTTCAACTCGTTGATCGCCAACATGGACCAATACAAAACAGGTATGGGTCTGCTGAGCAACAAGAAGATGAAGAGCGACACCCAGTGGGTGATCGACGCCATGCGGGTCAAAACGCCCACCCAGCAGACCAGCATTGGCTCGCTGTCCGGGGGCAATCAGCAAAAGGTCATTATCGGACGCTGGCTGCTGACCCAGCCGGAAATCCTGATGCTCGATGAGCCAACCCGCGGCATCGATGTTGGCGCCAAGTTTGAAATCTACCAACTCATCCTCGAGCTGGCGAAGAAGGACAAGGGCATCATCATCATTTCATCGGAAATGCCTGAATTGCTGGGGATCACAGACCGCATTCTGGTCATGAGCAACGGCCGCGTCGCCGGTATCGTCAACACCAAAGAAACCGACCAGAGCGAGATACTGCGCCTGGCATCTCTGTACCTCTAGACAGGAAGATACATATGGAGTGGGCTAATAAATCCAACCTGATGCGCACCCTCAAGGAGAGTGGCATCTATGCTGTACTGCTGATTTTGTTGCTGATCATAGTGGTCAAGGAACCCTCCTTCCTGAGTCTGACCAATTTCAGTAACATTCTGACCCAATCCTCCGTGCGCATCATCATCGCACTCGGGGTCGCAGGTCTCATCATCACCCAGGGGACCGACTTGTCCGCCGGTCGTCAGGTGGGGCTAGCGGCCTTGATCGCAGCGACCCTGTTGCAGTCGTTGACCAATGTGAACAAGGTATTCCCCAGTCTGGGCGAAGTCCCTATCCCGGCGGTGATCCTCATCGTCTGTGTGGTGGGTGGCCTGATTGGCCTCATCAACGGTCTGATCGTCGCCTATCTGAACGTGACCCCCTTTATTACTACGCTAGGTACCATGATCATCGTCTACGGCATCAACTCGCTGTACTTCGATTATGTCGGTGCCTCTCCGGTAGCCGGGTTTGACCCGCGTTACTCCAGTTTTGCCCAGGGCTTCATCAAGATCGGGGGCTTCAAGCTGTCGTATCTCACCTTCTACGCCGCTGCCGCAGTCGCGTTTGTCTGGGTGCTCTGGAACAAGACCCGCTTCGGCAAAAACATTTTCGCCATTGGTGGGAATCCGGAAGCGGCCAAAGTTTCTGGCGTCAATGTCGCCGTCAATCTGGTTATGATCTACGCGCTGGCCGGGGTGTTTTACGCCTTCGGCGGCATGCTGGAAGCGGGCCGGATCGGCAGTGCGACCAACAACCTCGGCTTCATGTATGAACTCGATGCGATCGCAGCTTGCGTGGTCGGCGGGGTCTCATTTGCCGGTGGTGTGGGTACCGTCGCCGGAGTCGTCACCGGGGTCATCATCTTCACCCTGATCAACTACGGTCTGACCTATATCGGCGTCAGCCCCTATTGGCAGTTCATCATCAAGGGCGCCATCATCATTCTGGCGGTGGCTCTCGACTCGCTGAAATACGCCAAGAAGAAGTAATCCCGAGCCACAACAGGGAGATAGCACCAGGGCCGGTTGATTCCGGCCCTGATTGTTCACAAAGTCGACGGTCACCACAATTTATCTTCCGTGTCCGCCGTCATCTCTGGTTTAGCGGCTATACCTAGAACAAACCAGCCTTTTCTTGTGCAAGAGATTACGTCTATGAAAGTCATGCCGTTCAAAACCAAAATTTATGTTCTATTCTGCTCGGTGATTTTTATCACAGTGCTGACCTCTTATTTCAGCGTCAATTATGTGGTCAGCCATTACATTCGTGACTCGCAAACTGCCAGCATCAACCAACAAATTGCGCTGGTAAAAGACAAGCTGATTGGCGACATTCATCAAAAAATCCTGCTGGCTTCCAACCTGAACTTCGGGGTCACCAACGTCAAGAAAACCCTGGAAGAGACCGGCTTTCACAATATCGTCAAGGTGATTGGCGATATGGCGTTCGACGGCGGTGGCGTCATCGAGGATGCCGCCCGGGTGAACGAACTGCGAGCTCTGATTGGCCCGGCCAACAATCAGGTACAAGTCAGCCCCATACTGTTTGAGAACAAGAAACCGCTGGTACGGATCTTGGTGCCGCGCGGTGCGGACTCGGCCTATTTCTTCTATCTGGACCTGACACCGCTGCAAACGCTATTGCACAAGGCGAGCCAGGGCGGCAGCCATTTTGAGCTCCAGGATAGCGAAGGCACCCTGCTGTTCAGTGAAAAATCGGATGGTCAACTGATCCCGCTGGCACACAAACTGGACGTCAAGGGTAAGACCTGGGTCTTGACCGGTTTTGTGGATGTCGATTACATCCAAGGCATTACCGATCAGCTAAACCGCACCATCACCCTGGCCCTGTTGATAGCCGGCATCCTGATCATGCTGCTGTCGGTCGCCGCAACCCGGGTGGCCTATCGCCCCATCATCTCGCTGCGCGATCTGGTCGCGGAGCTCTCGCAAGGCAATGGCGACCTGACCCGTCGCCTGGTGGTTACCGGACAGGATGATTTGGGACAGATCTCGGCGGGGATCAATCGCTTCATCCAGAGTCTGCAGGAGATGATGCTGGAGGTAGATGGCGCTACCGCCCGTTTGAGCCATGGTATTCAGCAGCTGACGCACCAAACCGAAGCCAACAAGCAGCTGATCGACAGCCATGTGCAGGAAACCGATCTGGCCGTCACCGCTATCACCGAGATGAGCAGTACCGCCAGCTCGGTGGCGGAGAATGCCGCCGCCGCGGCCCGACTGACTCAGGAAACCAACGAACAGGCCAATGCCTCACGGCTGGTGGTGAATACCGCCATTACCAGCGTCACCACCCTGGTAGACGAGGTAGAAGCTACGGCGGGTTCGATACAGACCATGCAACAGGATGCCGAACAGATCAGCTCGGTGCTCGGTGTGATTGGCAGCATCGCCGAACAGACCAACCTATTGGCGTTGAACGCCGCCATCGAGGCAGCGCGGGCGGGTGAACAGGGGCGCGGTTTTGCCGTGGTGGCCGATGAAGTACGAGCGCTGGCCGCCAGAACCCAAAGCAGCACCCGGGAAATCAAGGAGATGCTGGGCAAGCTACAAAGCGGCACTCAGATGGTGGTGCAATCCATCGACAGTACCAAACACAGCTGTCTGCGCACAGCCGATAACACCAGTCTGGTGACGACGGCGCTGGATGAGATGTCGACCCATATTGTCGACATCAACGATCTCAGCACCATGATGGCAACCGCCGCCGAAGAGCAACGGGCCGTGACCGAAGAGATCAGCCGCAATATGAATGCGATCAAGGATGTGATCCACAGCCTGCAGGTCAACGGTGAGGAAACCATTCACAGTACCGCCAGCATGAGTGAGACCTATCGCCAGCTCAGCGATATCGTCAGTCACTTCAAGTTGCGATAAGTAGCGAGATACAGCTCCGCTCCCTGCTAAAAAAGCCGCCGGATATCGAGGCGGCTTTTTTTTATTCCCATCGGTCAGGGCTGACCCAGATTGTGCTGCAAGGAGAAGATCAATGCCTGGACCAGCGCCTCGGCGTCGGCCGCCAAGTCGAACCGTTCATGCTGATTCAGCCAGTTCATGATCAAACCATCCACACTGCAGTGCAATAAAATCGCCGCTCGCTCTACAGAGAGGGTCGAGGGCAATTGACCGCGATGTACTGCATTAGTCAAAGAGCAGCGCATATTCTGCGTATGCTGCTGTATTTCATCCTGGATCAGGGCGCGGATAGCCGTCAGTTCACTATCCGGCAGCATCATCTTGAACATGATACGAAACATCTGCTGATGTGCCGGACACATAGCTACGGTGCGTAACACCTCAATCAGAAAAGTGGTGAATTTACCCAACGGATCCGGCTCATCCACATCGATACTGGCATTTAGCAGGTGGGATAAGGGGGCGCACATCTCATGCCACAAGGCCAGAAACAGCTCCTCCTTGTCCTTGAAATGCCAATAGATGGCACCACGCGTCACCCCCGCCGCGCGGGCAATATCACTCAGGCTCGTCGTCGCCACGCCTTGCTGACAAAACAAGCCCAGCGCCTCCATCATGATGGTGCTGCGCGTCTCTTGTGCTTCTTCTTTCGTTCGCCGAGCCATACCGGATTTCCGCCTGGTTAAATTTGAGTAAAAACCACTTACATACATTCACTTCTGTATGTATATTGCCATAGTCTTGGCGTCCCGCCAATTTCAACGATCACAACTCGAATGATAGATAGTCCGTTAGCAGACAGAGGTTCTGGTTCCTATGCATAAAAATATTCTCGCGAGTTCTATCGGTATTGCCCTGCTGGCAAGTGCCCTGCTGACCGGTTGCGGTGAGGCACAGCAGGCGGCCCCGGGAGCCATGCCCCCTACGGCGGTCGATGTCGTCACCCTGAAATCCTCCCCGCTCCAGCTGACCACCGAGCTCACCGGCCGCACCGCAGCCCGCCGTATCGCGGAAGTGCGTCCCCAGGTCAGTGGCATCATCCTCAAGCGTTACTTTACCGAAGGCAGTGATGTCAAAGCTGGTCAGCTGCTGTACCAGATCGATCCAGCAACCTATGACGCCGCCGTTGACAGCGCCGAAGCCACCTTGGCCAAGGCTCAAGCCAACGAACAAAGTGCGCGCCTGAAGGCGCAACGCTATGCCGAACTGGTCAAGGTCAAGGCGATCAGCAATCAGGATTATGATGATGCCCAGGCCAGTTGGAAGCAGCAGGTTGCCGAGATCGCGGCGGCCAAGGCCACGCTGAAAAGTGCCAAGATCAATCTCGCCTATACCAAGGTCACAGCACCCATCTCCGGCCGTATCGGCAAATCAGCCGTCACCGAAGGTGCCCTGGTCACCGCGCAACAGGCCAGCAGCCTGACCACCATCCAGCAACTCGATCCGCTGTATGTGGATGTCACCCAGTCCACTACAGAGTTGCTGCGACTGAAGCAACAGATTGCGAGCGGTAAGCTGGCTGCAGCCAAAAACGGCGCTGCGACCGTCCAATTCCAGCTGGAGGATGGTAGTGCCTACCCGCACAGCGGTGAATTGCAATTCTCCGATGTCACGGTCGACGAGACCACCGGCATGGTGACACTGCGCGCCCTGGTGCCGAATCCGGACAAGCTGCTGCTGCCCGGTATGTTCATGCGTGCCACGCTGCAACAGGGTGAGCGCCAGGATGGTTTACTGGTGCCACAAGCTGCCGTTGCCCGCACGCCACGGGGTGGCGCCAGCGTGCTGATCGTCGACGCCCAGAACAAGGTGGTGCAACGAGACATCCAGGTCAGCCAGTCCCAACAGGGCCACTGGGTTGTCGAGTCCGGACTCAAAGCCGGTGAACGCGTGATCGTCGCCGGTCTGCAGAAAGTCCGCGCCGGTGCCGAAGTGGCGCCGAAAGAAGCCGCCCCCACCACCCAAGCCACCAAGTAGGATGGAGTAGTCGCCTCATGGCCCGTTTTTTCATAGATAGACCCATATTTGCCTGGGTAATCGCCTTGGTGATCATGCTTGCGGGTGGCTTGTCCATCATGAAGCTGCCGATCGCCCAATATCCAACCATAGCGCCGCCCGCCGTCGGTATTTCCGCCTCCTATCCAGGCGCCTCGGCTAAAACGGTCGAAGACTCCGTCACCCAGGTCATCGAACAGAACATGACCGGCCTGGATCACCTGCTCTACATGTCGGCGCAGAGTGACTCATCCGGGAACGTTTCGATCACGCTGACCTTCATGCCGGGTACCGATCCGGATATCGCCCAGGTTCAGGTGCAGAACAAGCTGCAACAAGCCACCACCCAGTTGCCGCAGATCGTGCAACAGCAAGGGATCAAGGTGCAGAAGACCAGTAGTAGCTTCCTGATGGTGGTCGGCTTCATCTCCACCGATGGCAAGATGGGCAATGACGACTTGGCCGACTACGTGGTCTCCAACATCAAGGAGCCGGTGAGCCGTCTGGATGGCGTCGGCGAAATCCAGCTGTTCGGTAGCCAATACGCCATGCGCGTCTGGCTGGATCCGCACAAGCTCAACAGCTATCAGCTGACCCCTTCCGACATCCAAAGCGCCATCACAGCCCAGAACGCCCAGATCGCCCTCGGCAAACTGGGGGGCACACCAGCGGTCAGCGACCAACAATTTACCGCCACCATCATGGGACAAAGCCGACTCTCCACTCCGGAGCAGTTCGGTAATGTGTTGTTGCGCGTGAAGCAAGACGGCTCCAAGGTCCGGCTCAAGGATGTGGCCCGCATCGAATTGGCTGGTGAGAACTTTGACGCCGAAGCCAGCTATAACGGCCAGGCCACGGCGGCATTCGCGGTCAAGCTGGCCACGGGTGCCAACGCTCTGGATACAGCGGAAAAAATCCGCGCCAAAATTGATGAGCTGAAGCCCTACTTCCCGGACAACATGGAAGTGGTCTACCCGTATGACACCACGCCGTTCGTCAAGATCTCGATTGAAGAAGTCGCGCAGACGCTGTTCGAAGCCATCATTCTGGTGTTCTTCGTCATGTATCTGTTCTTGCAGAACTTCCGCGCGACCCTGATCCCGACCATAGCCGTGCCGGTAGTGTTGCTCGGCACCTTCGGGGTCATGGCAGCCTTCGGCTTCTCCATCAACACCCTGACCATGTTCGGTCTGGTGCTGGCCATCGGTTTGCTGGTGGATGACGCCATAGTCGTGGTGGAAAACGTCGAGCGTCTGATGAGTGAGGAGGATCTCTCCCCACTGGAGGCCACTCGCAAGTCGATGACCCAGATCACTGGCGCCCTGGTGGGTATTGCCCTGGTGTTATCCGCGGTCTTTGTGCCGATGGCGTTCTTCGGCGGCTCCACCGGCGCCATCTACCGCCAATTCTCGCTGACCATAGTCTCGGCCATGGTGTTGTCGGTGCTGGTGGCCTTGATCCTGACACCAGCCCTGTGCGCCACCATTCTCAAGCCGATCAAACACGGTGAATTTGGTGCCAAGCGCGGCTTCTTCGGCTGGTTCAACCGCATGTTCGATAGCAGCGCCAATCGCTATCAGAGCCGGGTTGGCAAAGTTGTTCGTCAAGGGGCTCGCTACAGCATCATCTATGTGGCCATGCTGGCGGTGCTGGCGGTGCTGTTCACTCGTCTGCCGACCTCATTCCTGCCGGAAGAGGATCAGGGGGTCATCATGGCCATGGTGCAACTCCCGGTTGGCGCGACCAAGCAGCGGACCGAGAAAGTACTGGGTCAGATGCGCGATTACTTCCTGCAGAACGAAAAAGACAACGTCGATTCGGTGTTGACAGTTTCCGGTTTCAGCTTCGCCGGCCGCGGTCAGAACAGTGGTATGGCGTTTCTGAAGTTGAAGAGCTGGGATGAGCGCAACACTCCGGATCGCAGTGCGAATGCCATTATCGGCCGCGCCATGGGCTTCTTGTTCAGCATCAAGGAAGCCCAGGTCTTCGCCTTTAACCTGCCGTCGATCCCCGAACTCGGGACTGCCACCGGTTTCGACTTCTACCTGCAGGATCGGGGTGGCGTCGGGCACGAGAAATTGATGGAAGCTCGTAACCAATTGCTGGGCATGGCGGCGCAGAATCCGAATCTGGTGCGGGTGCGTCCGAACGGCATGGAAGACGCGCCCCAGTTTGACGTCAAGATCGATTACGACAAGGCCATGGCTCAGGGCTTGAGCGTCAGCGATATCAACAGCACCCTCTCCACCGCCTGGGGCTCCTCCTACGTCGATGATTTCGTCGATCGGAACCGGGTCAAGAAGGTATACCTGCAGGCGGACGCACCCTACCGGATGAATCCGGAAGATTTGAATCTCTGGTATGTGCGTAACAGCGAAGGGAACATGGTGCCATTCTCGGCCTTCGCCAGCACCGAGTGGAGTTTTGGCTCGCCCCGTCTGGAGCGTTATAACGGCGTTCCGGCGATGGAAATCGTCGGGGAAGCAGCGCCGGGCAAGAGTACCGGTGATGCCATGGCGGCCATCGAGGAGATCGTCAAGCAGCTGCCGGATGGTATCGGTATCGAGTGGACCGGGCTGTCGCTCCAGGAGCGACAAGCAGGCTCGCAGGCACCCGCGCTGTACGCCATCTCGTTGTTGGTGGTGTTCCTGTCACTGGCCGCACTGTATGAAAGCTGGAGCGTTCCTTTCTCCGTCATGCTGGTGGTACCGCTCGGGGTCCTGGGGGCGATTCTTGCCGCCACCATGCGCGGGCTGGAGAACGACGTCTACTTCCAGGTCGGCCTGCTGACCACCATTGGTCTCTCGGCGAAAAACGCCATCCTGATCGTCGAATTTGCCAAGGAGCTCTATGACCACGGCAAGGGGCTGACTGAGTCGGTGATCGAAGCCGCTCGTCTGCGTCTGCGCCCGATCCTGATGACCTCGCTAGCCTTTATCCTCGGCGTCTTGCCGCTGGCCATCAGCACCGGTGCCGGTGCTGGCAGCCGGGTGGCCATCGGCACCGGGGTAATCGGCGGTATGATCAGTGCCACCATTCTGGCGATCTTCTTCGTGCCCTTGTTTTTCGTCCTGATCATGCGTTATTTCACCAAGTACCGACCACGTCATGAACGTGATGCCCTGGCTGTAGAGGAGACTCGCCATGACTAAGTCGTTTCTGGCCATCACCATTGGCTTGTTGCTCGCCGGTTGCTCGATGGCGCCGGACTACCAGAGACCCGAGGTGCCGCAAGGCGCCTCCTGGCAGGTCACCAGCGACGCCAAAACCAATCTGGGTTGGCAACAACAATTCAGTGATCCCACACTGCAGAGCCTGATCCGCACGGCGCTGGAGAACAACCGCGACCTGCGACTGGCAGCCCTGAATGTGCAGAGCTACGAGGCGCAGTACCGCATCCAGCGTGCCGCCCAATTGCCGACCCTGGCGGTTGGCGCCAGTAGCAGCCGCCAGCAAACCTCTGGCGACTTGAATGGCACCGGCGCAGAGCAGATCAGTTCCCAGCACAGCGCCGAGGTGGGGATCACCGCCTACGAGCTGGATCTGTTCGGACGGGTGCAAAGCCTGAAAGATCAGGCTCTGGAAACCTATCTGGCTCAAATCGAAACCCAGCGCAGCACCCAGATCTCCCTGGTGTCCTCGGTAGCATCCGCCTATCTGACCCTGGTGGCCGATCAGGAGTTGCTGACGCTGAGCCAATCCACGCTGGATACCGAGCGGGAAAGCTATCAACTGACCGAGAAGAAGTTCGAGCTCGGTGCCGCCTCCGACATGGAGTTGGCGCAAAGCCGGACCACGCTGGAAAGCGCCCGCGTCAGCACCGCCCAGTACCAGCGCCAGGTGCTACAAGATCGCAATGCTCTGACTTTACTGCTCGGCACCAACCTGCCAGACAGCCTGAACTTGCCCGCCTCGTTGGCGACGGTGCAGTTTGCCCCCATTCCGGTTGGCGCCCCCTCCAGTCTGTTGCAGCAACGACCGGATATTCTGGCCGCCGAGCACAGCCTGAAAGCGGCGAACGCCAATATTGGTGCCGCCAGAGCCGCCTTCTTCCCGACCATTACCCTGACCGCCACTGCGGGCACGGCCAGCAACGAGTTGGGGCATCTGTTTGATGGCGGTACCGGCACCTGGTCATTTATTCCGCAGCTGAATCTACCGTTGTTCGATGGTGGCAAGCGAGTGGCGGACCTGGATGTCGCGGAAGTCAGCGAGAAGCAGGCGGTCGCCACCTACGAGAAGAGCATCCAGACCGCCTTTAAGGAAGTGGCCGATACCCTCGGCACCCAGGAGTACTATCAGCAGCAGTGGGAAGCCCAGCAAGAATTGGTGAAGGCCAACCAACGCTACTTTGAGCTGGCCGAACATCGCTATGCTCAGGGCGTCGATAGCTACCTGACCCGACTGGATGCCCAGCGATCCTTGTTCAGCGCCCAACAGGCGCTGGTATCGACCCGACTGGCACAGCTGAGTAACCAGATCAGTCTGTTCAAGGCAGTCGGCGGTGGCTGGCAAGCCGAGTAACAAGCTCTGTGAATAGGCCAAGGGGCTGTCCAGTGGACAGCCCCTTGCTTTTGGCGGTTCGCTGGTTAAGCCCACGGGGAGCACTCATCAGCAACATCGAGAGGGATAGACCTGTTTTTCGCCCAAAACAAAAACCCCGCCGAAGCGGGGTTTTCTTTGAGATGGTCGGTGATAGAGGATTCGAACCTCTGACCCTCTGGTCCCAAACCAGATGCGCTACCAGACTGCGCTAATCACCGTTTTCTTTTCGTCAGTCGACAATCATCAACTCACGTTTAACTTGGTGCGAAAGGAGGGACTCGAACCCTCACACCCGAAGGCACTAACACCTGAAGCTAGCGCGTCTACCAATTCCGCCACCTTCGCACATAATACTCTTTACACTGAGTGAAGTGGGGTGGCTGATGGGGCTCGAACCCACGACAACAGGAATCACAATCCTGGACTCTACCAACTGAGCTACAGCCACCACTGCTGTCCAACATTTGCATCCCGTAGTGAAAAAATCACTGCGAACACAACATGGTGCGCCCGACAGGATTCGAACCTGTGGCCTCTGCCTCCGGAGGGCAGCGCTCTATCCAGCTGAGCTACGGGCGCTCGTCATTGGAACGGGTGGGAATAGTACGAATCAGGTCCTGGGTTGTCCAGCGTTTTTCAAAAAAAAACTCTGTTCGGCTATTTTTTGATTGAAGCGGGTAAAAATCCAACATTTTTCCTGCGCCCAGCGCTGGATACCCCAGAGATAACGACAGCTTGCGGCTACATTTTAATCGTCAGATGGATTGACTCTATGCCAATCAAATCTAGAATGACGACATGAATGAACGTTCATTCACTGAGTGTGTCCCTAGTCAGCAAGGGCTCACCCATCAACCCAAGGACAGTCGTTATCATGAGTAAGCGTGAACAAATCATGCAAGGCGCTCTGGAACTCTTTATCGAACAAGGGTTTCACGGCACCTCGGTGCAGATGATTGCCGACCGGGTGGGGATAGCGGCAGGTTCTTTGTATCGCTATTTTCAGGGTAAGGATCAGCTGATCCATCAGCTATACCGGATGTCGGTCGAGATGATGGTCGAAAAGTTATTCCACGGGGTGCAGCTGACCGAGGTCAATTTCGACACGTATCGCCGCCTGTGGTTAAACGCCAGTTCAGGTATCCAGAGTCATAATCATGTCATTCTGTTCAAAGATCTTTATGAACGGTCCCCATTTCTAACCGCAGAGGACAAGGTGTGGGCCCAGGCTTGCTGGCAACCGCTGGATGATTTTTATCAATCCGGCATCGACAGTGGCCTGTTTCGTGCTATTCCTACCTGTCTATTGGCCGCATTGAGTCTGGCAACGGTGCAATGCGCCATGCATGAACACAAGTTTTACGATTTTGAATTAACCGATGCACTAAAAGAGCAAATGGCCGCGGCGAGTTGGAAAGCCATCCTGGCCGAACCATTGGACCAACCTGGGAGCAAAGAATGAAAAAGTGGACAGCCGTGATGCTGCTGATCGCCCTGCTGATATTCGGTAGCGTGATTGGCTTCAACCTGTTTAAGAATCACATGATGGCGCAATATTTTGCCAACATGCCAATCCCGACCTTCCCGGTCTCGGTGCAGCCGGTCAAGCCGGTGGACTGGACCCCGACCATAGAGGCGATCGGTTTCGTGGAGCCCAATCAAGGGCTGGATATCAGCAATGAAACCGCAGGCAAGGTCAAGGCCATCAAGTTCGAATCCGGGCAACAGGTTAAGAGTGGCGATCTGCTGATCAATCTGGATGCCTCCGTCGAAGAAGCCAACCTCAAGGCCTCCCAAGGCCGCATGCCCGCCACCAAGGCCAATCTGGACCGGATGCGCAGCCTGTACGCCAAGGGGACCATCTCCAAAGGCAATCTGGATGACGCCGAAGCCGATTACCTGCAACTCGCCGGACAAATCGAATCTCTGCAAGCGACCATAGACCGCATGTATATCCGGGCCCCCTTCTCCGGCCAGGTCGGTATTCGTAACGCCTATCTGGGCCAATATCTGGAAGCCGGTTCGCAAATCGTCCGTCTGGAAGATACCAGCGTCATGAAGATCCGCTTCACCATACCGCAGACCGATATCTCCAAGCTGAAGATCGGCCAAACCCTGCATATCTTCGTCGATGCCTATCCGCAACAGCCGTTCCAGGGCACGGTCAATGCCATCGAGCCAGCCGTCAGCGCCCAGTCCGGTGTGGTTCAGGTACAGGCCTCGATCCCGAATTCCGACAGCCTGCTGCGCTCCGGCATGTTTGCCAAGGTCCAGGTGCAGTTGCCGGTTGAGCCAGCCCAGATTGCGATTCCGCAGACCGCCATCAACTTCACTCTCTACGGCCAGACCGTCTTTGTGGTGACCGAGGGTAAGGATGACAAGGGTCAAGCCCTGGTGGATGCCGAAGGCAAGCCGGTTCTGGTCGCCAAGCAAGTGGTGGTCAAGGTCGGCGAGCGTAAGGAAGAGGTGGCCCATATTCTGGACGGCCTCAAGGCCGGAGATCAGGTGGTCACCGCCGGTCAAGTTCGCCTTTCCAATGACAGCCACGTGAAAATTATTGAAGATTCGCTGCTGAATAAGCCGGATACGACCCCGATGCTGTAACGGAGCAGGCCATGAAATTTACTGACATTTTCATTCGTCGCCCCGTCCTTGCCCTCTCCATCAGCCTGCTGATCGTATTACTCGGTCTGCAGGCACTGAAGGGGATGCAAGTACGGGAATACCCGAAGATCACCAATACGGTGATCACGGTTACGACCAGCTACTACGGGGCCAGTGCCAACCTGATCCAGGGCTTTATCACTCAACCCCTGGAACAGGCGATCGCTCAGGCCGACAACATCGACTACATGACCTCGAAGAGTCAGTTGGGTTCCTCCACCATCACGGTGAACATGAAGCTCAATACTGACCCGAACGCAGCCCTGTCCGATGTCTTGGCCAAGGTCAACTCGGTGCGCTCCCAGTTGCCCAAAGAGTCGGAAGATCCGAGCCTGGATATGTCCACCGGCTCCAGCACCTCGATCATGTACATCTCCTTCTCCAGTGATGAGTTGAACGCCTCCCAGATCACCGACTATCTGGAGCGGGTTATCAAGCCGCAGCTCTTCACCGTGGGCGGGGTCGCCAAGGTCAACCTGTATGGCGGCACCGAGTTCGCCCTGCGTATCTGGCTGGATCCGGAGCGGATGGCCGCCTACAACCTGACCGCCAGCGAAGTAATGTCGGTGTTGCAGTCCAACAACTACCAATCCTCACCGGGTCAGGTGACCGGCTATTACATGCTGTATAACGCCGACGCCAATACCCAGGTCGACAACGTCGCCGACCTGGAGAAGCTGATCGTCGCCAGCCGCGATAAGGCGGTGGTGCGGTTGCGGGATATCGCCAAGGTCAGCCTGGAGAAAAACCACGACGTCTACCGCGCCATGGCCAATGGCAAGGAAGCGGTCGTCGTTGGTCTGGATCCATCGCCAACCGCCAATCCGCTGGAGATTGCCGCCAAGGTCGTCGAGATGATGCCGGAGTTGCAGCGCAACCTGCCCTCCACCATCAAGATGGAGATGCTGTATGACTCCACCGAGGCGATCAATGAATCCATCGACGAGGTGGTGAAAACCATCGCCGAAGCCGGGGTGATCGTTCTCATCGTCATCACCCTGTTCCTCGGTTCGTTCCGCGCCGTGGTGATCCCCATCATCACCATTCCGCTGTCACTCATCGGCGTGGTGATGCTGATGCAGATGTTCGGCTTCACCATCAACCTGATGACCCTGCTGGCCATGGTGCTGGCCATCGGCCTGGTGGTGGATGACGCCATAGTCGTGGTGGAGAACGTCGATCGGCATATCAAGGCCGGTGAAGAGCCCTTCCGGGCCGCCATTATCGGCACCCGGGAAATCGCGCTGCCGGTTATCTCCATGACCATCACACTGGCGGCTGTGTATGCGCCGATTGCGCTGATGGGAGGGGTCACCGGCTCCCTGTTCAAGGAGTTTGCTCTCACCCTGGCGGGATCTGTGTTCGTTTCCGGCGTTATCGCCCTGACCCTGTCGCCCATGATGTGCGCCAAGATGCTCAAGGCACACACCAACCCGAATGCCTTCGAACGCGGCGTGGAAAATACCTTCGAGCGGCTCACCAATGCCTACTCCCGGGCCCTGGATGCGGTGATGGAGCACAGACCCGTGGTGATCGGCTTTGCGGTCATCGTCTTCGCCTCCTTGCCGGTGCTGTTCAAGTTTATTCCGGCCGAACTGGCACCCTCCGAAGACAAGGGCGCCTACATGATGATGGCCAAGGCTCCCAACACGGCGAACCTGGATTACATCCAGAACAGCATGAGCGAAATCACCACCCGGCTGAGTAAAGATCCGGCCATGGCCACCAGCCTGTCGTTTGCCGGTATTCCGAACTCGAACCAGGGCATGGGCATTGCGGTCATGAAACCCTGGAGTCAGCGTCCACCGCTCAAACAGGTCATGGAGCGTACCAACGCCGATATGCAGAACATACCGGAGATGACGGTCAGCTCCTTCCAGTTCCCGGAACTGCCAGGCGCTGGTAGTGGTATGCCGTTGCAATATGTCATCACCACCCCGAACAACTTCGAGAGCCTGTTCCAGGTTGCCGACCAGATGTTGAAGAAGGTGCAGGCCAATCCGATGTTCATCTACTCGGAACTGGATTTGGCCTATGACTCGGCCACCATGCGCATCACGGTGAATCGGGACAAGGCGGGTGCTTACGGCATCACCATGCAGGATATCGGCGTCACTCTGAGTACCTTCATGAGCGATGGTTACGTCAACCGCATCGACTTGAACGGCCGCAGCTACGAGGTTATTCCCCAGGTAGAGCGCAAGTACCGTCTCAACCCCGAGTCACTCAAACGCTACTATGTGCGCGCTGCCGATGGTACCGCGGTGCCGCTGGGTAATCTGGTCAATGTCGAGCTGGTCACCGAGCCACGCTCGCTGCCAACCTTCAGTCAGCTGAACTCGGCAAGCATCAGCGTGGTCCCCACGCCCGGTGTGACCATGGGCGATGCGGTGAACTTCTTCGAGCAAGAGATCACCCCGCTGTTGCCTCTGGGTTACCAGCACAACTACATGGGTGAAGCGCGGCAGTATGTCACCGAAGGGAATGCTCTGATGGGCACCTTCGCCCTGGCACTGTTCGTCATCTTCCTGGTACTGGCTTCGCAGTTCGAGAGTGTGCGCGACCCGCTGGTGATCCTGGTGTCCGTGCCGCTGGCCATTTGTGGCGCGTTGATTGCCATGGCCTGGGGCTTGTCGACCATGAACATCTATACCCAGGTCGGTCTCATCACCCTCGTCGGTCTGATTACCAAACACGGGATCCTGATCTGTGAAGTGACCAAGGAGGAGCAGCTCAAACGCGGTCTCTCCAAGATGGAGGCGGTGAAGCATGCGACCCGCATCCGTCTGCGGCCAATCCTGATGACCACGGCAGCCATGGTCGCGGGCCTCATCCCGCTAATGGGTGCAACCGGAGCCGGCGCCATCAGCCGTTTCGGTATCGGTCTGGTGATCGTTGCCGGTCTCTCCATCGGCACCCTGTTTACCCTGTTCGTGTTGCCGGTGATCTACACCTACCTGGGTGAAAATCACAAGCCACTCGAAGAGTTTGACGAAAGCCTGCCCCACAAGGCCCTGGCCGAGCACTAAACCGGTCCCTTGCGTCATCCAAGCCAGTCCCTTCGCGGACTGGCTTTTTTCTTGCGCAACGCCCCAGCCGAACTCAAATGAACCCGGCTCCGGTTAATCTCAACGAGCATACTGCTGCAAAACCTGAGACATCTGTCTCGACCAGGCTCCGGAGTCTACTGCCTGCTGAAAGGCCTTGGTTACCGCAGGAAGAGCCCCACGCCGATGAGGCAATAGCATCAGATACAGTGGCATGCTCTGGAGCGGGGGTTCATGCAGGTAATACACGGCGATCTTGACCCGGTTAAGCTGGCGAGCAACCTGATCACGTCCCAAGACCAGGACATCAAAACGCCCGGCGGCGAAAGCCTGGACCAGTTTAGGCACGCTATTTCCCCGATATACCCGGGGATAATTCACGCTCCAGGCTTCTGACAACTGGTTGCCCCGCTCAATCCCCAATCGATAACGGGCCAATGCATCGGGAGTTGTCGCAGCCAGCGGCTTGAGACTGACCGCCATCAAATCATACTGATGCAAGGCCACAGGCACTATTTCCAGGGCAGGTACCGAATCACGGGCCCGCTCGGTCAAGAAGAAAGCCCCATCACCGCGGCCTGTCTGCAACTCGGCGATCAGCCTGGCTTGCGGAACATAACGCACCGTTGCCGAGATCCCGGCTTGCTGCAGTATCGATTGCATCAGGGGAGCAAAGGGTCGCATGGGCGGTGTCGCAAGGAGTTGCCAACTCTCGACGGCCAGCAAGGAGGGGCACCACACGAGCAGCAAGACTCCGAGTATATTCCGGAGCAGGTCACGCATTCCGAATCACCTCGCTGACAACAAATCGATGGTTAAAGCATAGTCGCTACCGGCCTGCGCGGACTCCAGCGCCACAATGACTCCCCGTTCACCGTCGCTTGCGCCATTTGAGTGCACGCCCCTCCCCAGCCCCAATCCGGTGCAACCCCATGGTGGCTGAGTTCTACCCAATCACGCTGGGCTGGCACAGCCCTTGTATAGCTCTGTTCGATACCCGCTCAGGATGAGCGTGATACGCCGGATGGTCCGGCCCCTTTTGGAGAGTACGCTATGACACCTTCTACCCCATCGTCTGCTGTTACCCACTCCCTGCTGGCTCTGGCCATCGTGGCCGCCACCTCGGCCAGCGCCGCACCGCTGCAAACCCTCGGCAAATCGGAAGGCGTGGTCGATATCATCGCCTGGCCCGGCTATATCGAGCGCGGCGAGAGCGACAAGCAGTATGACTGGGTCACGCAATTCGAGAAGGAGAGCGGCTGCGAGGTGCGGGTCAAGACCGCCGCCACCTCCGATGAAATGGTGGCTCTGATGGCCAAGGGGGGCTATGACCTGGTCACCGCCTCCGGCGATGCCTCCTTGCGTCTCATCTATGGCAAGCGGGTGCAACCGATCAACACAGCCCTGATCCCGAACTGGAAGAATATCGATCCGCGCCTGCTGGATGCCCCCTGGCATACCGTCAAGGGCGAGCACTATGGCGCCCCCTACCAGTGGGGACCCAACGTGCTGATGTACAACACCAACGTCTTCAAGGAAGCACCCACCAGCTGGGGCGTGCTCTTCTCCGCCCAGAACCTGCCGGATGGCAAACCGAACCAGGGCCGGGTCCAGGCTTATGATGGTGCCATCTATCTGGCCGATGCCGCCCTCTACCTGAAACACGCCAAGCCGGAACTGGGCATCACGGATCCCTATGAACTGAACGAAGCCCAGTACGCGGCCGTGCTGGAACTGGTGCGCGGCCAGCATCCCTTGGTCCACCGCTACTGGCACGACTACAACGTGCAGATGAGTGACTTCAAGAACGAAGGGGTGGTCGCCTCCGGTGCCTGGCCGTTCCAGGTCAATGCCCTGCAGGCCGAGAAACAGCCCATCGCCTCCACCATCCCGGTAGAAGGCGCGACGGGTTGGGCCGATACCACCATGCTGCACGCCGAGGCCGCCCATCCGGTCTGTGCCTACCAATGGCTGAACTGGTCACTGACTCCCAAGGTGCAGGGCGATGTCGCCGCCTGGTTCGGCTCAGTGCCTGCCGTACCGGCAGCTTGCAGCGCGTCCAGCCTGTTGGGCGCCGAGGGCTGCAAGACCAACGGTCTGGATAACTTCGACAAGATCGCCTTCTGGAAGACCCCGCAAGCCAAGTGTGCCCAAGGCAGTTGTGTGCCCTATAGCCGCTGGGTGCAGGATTACATCGCCATCATGGGCGGTCGTTGATCCGAGGAGGCGTTATGAGTTTTGCCGTTGAATTCTCCGCCGTCAGTCGGATCTATGGCTCGGTCAAGGCCGTGGATCAGGTCTCCTTACGCATCGAACCGGGTGAGTTTTTCTCCATGCTGGGGCCGTCAGGCTCCGGCAAAACCAGCTGCCTGCGGCTGATGGCGGGGTTTGAACAACCGGATCTGGGCGCCGTCTATCTGGGAGGTATCGACGCCAGCGGCTTGCCGCCCTATCAACGGGATGTGAATACCGTATTTCAGGATTACGCCCTGTTCCCGCACCTGAATGTCTGGGAGAACATCGCCTATGGCCTCAAGGTGAAGGGGGTGGGCCGCGGCGATCGCATGGCCCGCGCCGAGGAGGCGCTGGAGCTGGTGGCGCTGGGCGGCCTGGGTCAGCGCAAGCCATCCCAGCTCTCCGGCGGCCAGCGGCAACGGGTGGCGCTGGCGCGGGCGCTGGTCAATCGCCCCAAGGTGCTGCTGCTGGATGAGCCCCTGGGCGCGCTGGATCTGAAGCTGCGGGAGCAGATGCAGTCCGAACTCAAACGCCTGCACCGTCATCTGGGCATCACCTTCGTCTATGTGACTCACGATCAGAGCGAAGCGCTGTCGATGTCGGATCGGGTGGCGGTGTTCAACAAGGGGCGGATCGAGCAACTCGACTCGCCCCGTCAGCTCTACTCCCGACCGCAGACACCGTTTGTCGCCCGCTTCGTCGGCTCCTCCAACGTCATCGAGGGCGAGCTGGCTGCCAAGCTCTCCGGTGAGGCCGTGCCGTTTGCGATCCGGCCGGAGCATGTGCAGCTCATCCCGGCCTGGGGCAGCCACGAAATTCAGGTCGAGGGCAAGCTCAAGCATATTCACTATCACGGTGCCTACAGCCGCTTCGAACTGGATCTGGGCCAGGGCCAGCAATTGGCGATCCATCTGCCCCACCGGGAGGGCGAAGAGTCCGAGTTCCCGGAGATCGGCACCCGGCTGGGCGCAGGCTGGTCCCGCAGTGCCATGGTGCCGCTTGTGGCCGATATTGCAGACGGAGCCCAGCCATGACAGCCGCCGCCCTGCCATCCCCCGGCCTGATGCGCCGGGCCGCCAGCTGGTGCTATCTGCACCCCAAAGCCACGCTGTTGCTCTGGCTGGCACTGCCCCTGTGCTGGTTCGTAGTGCTCTATCTGGGGTCGCTCGCCACCCTGCTGGCGCAGAGCTTCTACACCTTCGATGACTTCACCATGTCGGTACTCCCCGACTGGACCCTCGACAACTACCGGCAGCTGCTCAACCCCGGCAATGTGGACATAGTGCTGCGCACCGTGACCATGGCGGCGGCAGTAACGGTCGCCGATGCCCTGATGGCCTTCCCCATCGCCCTGTATATGGCGCTGTATGCCTCACCGCGCATCAAGGCGCTGTTCTATATCGGCGTCATGCTGCCGATGTGGGCCAGCTATATCGTCAAGGCTTACGCCTGGAGCGTGATCCTGGCTAAGGGCGGTCTGCTGCAGTGGCTGTTGCAGGCGGCAGGCCTGCAACCGCTGCTGGATCTGCTGCTGACCACGCCGATTGGTGGCAATACTCTGGCCACCTCGCACCTCGGGCGCTTTTTGGTCTTCAGCTACATCTGGCTGCCGTTCATGATACTGCCGATCCAGGCGGCGCTGGAGCGTATCTCCCCCAGCCTGCTGCAGGCGGCGAGCGACCTGGGGGCGCGCCCCCGGCAGGTGCTGACGACCGTGCTGCTGCCGCTGGCGTTTCCCGGGGTGGTGGCTGGCTCCATCTTCACCTTCTGCCTGACGCTGGGGGATTACATCATCCCCACGCTCATCGGCCCTTCCGGACTCTTCATCGGCACCATGGTCTACACCCAGCAGGGCGCGGTCGGCAATATGCCGCTGGCGGCGGCCTTCACCCTGGTGCCCTTGCTGATCATCATGCTCTATCTGTGGTTTGCCAAACGACTGGGGGCCTTCAATGCACTCTAACAACGGCGCCTCACCCCTGTTGAAACTGCTGGCCTGGTGCGGCTTGGCCCTGCTGCATCTGCCGCTGCTGGTCATCGCCCTGTATGCCTTCAATACCGAGAGCGCCGCGTTCAGCTTTCCCCTGCAGGGCTTCACCTTGCAATGGTTCGGCATGGCGCTGAGCCGACCGGATGTGCTGGCCGCCATCGGCCTCTCCTTGCAGGTCGCGGCCCTGGCCACCCTGCTGGCGATGATCCTCGGCACGCTGGCGGCGCTGGCCATCTGGCGGCATAGCTTCTTCGGCCGCGACGGCATCTCCATGCTGCTGGTGCTGCCCATAGCCCTGCCCGGCATCATCACCGGGCTGGCGCTGCTGGCCAGCTTCAAGCAGTTGGGGATCGAGCCCGGCATGCTGACCCTGGTGGTCAGCCACGCCACCTTCTGCGTGGTGGTGGTGTTCAACAACGTCATCGCCCGCTTCCGCCGCACCAGCCTGAACCTGATCGAAGCCTCGATGGACTTGGGCGCCGATGGCTGGCAGACCTTCCGCTATCTGGTGCTGCCGAATATTGCTACCGCCCTGCTGGCGGGCGGCATGCTGGCCTTCGCCCTGTCGTTTGACGAAATCATTGTCACCACCTTCACCGCCGGGCATGAGAAGACACTGCCCATCTGGTTGCTGGGACAGCTGACGCGCCCCCGGGATGTGCCAGTGACCAACGTGGTGGCGCTCTTGGTGATGCTGGCGACCGTGCTACCGATTTTAGGCGCCTATTATTTAACGAAAGATACCGACTCGGTGGCGGGCAGCGGCAAGTAGCCGCCTCTGGATGCACGCCAGCCACCCCGACCTTTATGCAGAGCAGGAGCGACACCATGCAGACCAACCTACTGATAAACGGCCAACTGATTCCGGGCGCGGGCACTCCGCTGCCGGTGATGAACCCCTCGACCGGCGGCGAGCTCATCGCCATCGCCGAAGCCAGCCCGGAGCAGGTGCTGGCCGCCGTAGCGGCCGCCGATGCCGCCTTCCCCGCCTGGGCCGCGACTCCGCCCCGGGAGCGTGCCGCCCGGCTGCTGGCCATTGCCGATGCCATCGAGGCCAAGGGCGAACAGTTTGCCCGTCTGGAGTCCCTCAACTGCGGCAAGCCGTTCAGCGCCGCGCTGAATGACGAGATCCCGGCCATCGCCGACACCTTCCGCTTCTTCGCCGGTGCCTGCCGCTGCCTCGGCGGCTCGGCCGCCGGTGAGTATCTGCCCGGCTTCACCTCGATGATCCGCCGCGACCCGCTGGGGGTAATCGCCTCCATAGCGCCCTGGAACTACCCGCTGATGATGGCGGCCTGGAAGCTGGGACCGGCGCTGGCCGCCGGGAATACCGTGGTGATCAAACCCTCGGAGATCACCCCGCTCACCACGCTGGCACTGGGCGAGCTGCTGGCCGAGCTGCTGCCACCGGGAGTGGTCAACATCGTCCATGGCCGCGGCGGCGACGTCGGCATGCCGCTGGTCAGCCATCCGCGCGTGCGCATGGTCTCCCTCACCGGCTCCATCGCCACCGGTAAGAAGCTGGTCGAGATTGCCTCCCAGACCATGAAGCGCACCCATATGGAGTTGGGCGGCAAGGCGCCGGTCATAGTGCTGAATGATGCCAATCTGGAAGAGGTGGTCGCCGGCATTCGCACCTTCGGCTTCTACAACGCCGGGCAAGATTGCACCGCCGCCTGCCGCATCTACGCCCAGAAGGGGATCTACGACCAGCTGGTGGCCGATCTGGGCAGCGCCGTCAGCAGCCTGAAGATGGGTCTGCAGGATGACCCGACCACCGAGCTGGGGCCGCTGATTTATGGCGCGCACCGGGATCGGGTCGCCGCGTTTGTCGACCGCGCCCGGGCGCAATCCCATATCGAAATCGTCACCGGCGGCAAGCTGGGCGCAGGTCCCGGCTACTTCTATGAGCCGACCCTGATCGCCGGTGCCCGGCAGAGCGATGAAATCGTGCAAAAAGAGCTGTTTGGCCCCGTGGTGTCCATCACCCCGGTCGATGACTTCGAGCAGGCCATCGCCTTTGCCAACGACTCCGAGTATGGCCTCGCCTCCTCCATCTGGACCCAGGATGTCAGCAAGGCGATGACCGGTGCCGCCGCCCTGCAGTATGGCTGCACCTGGATCAACACCCACTTCATGCTGACCACGGAGATGCCCCACGGCGGCATGAAGCAATCCGGCTATGGCAAGGATATGTCGATGTACGGGCTGGAAGAGTACACCTGTGCCCGCCATGTGATGGTGAAGTGGTGATTCCTGCTCCCGCCCCACCGTGTGGGTCGGTTCACTGAACAGGAATGTGGCGGCGGGGATAACCGATAAGCCGACCGTCGGCATCAGGGATGATGCCGTCGAGCCTCCATGGACGGATTTACGGCGTGTCGGCGCTTGGTTGCCCCGGCGCTGCACGCCCCTAACACCCGGCGAGAGCCACACAGGTTCGAACTCCGCACGGGGAAATAGGAAATAGCGCATCCCATCGGGATGAAATGGAACAAAATATAAATAATCAGCCAGGAGACTTATTTATTATTCAATAATTCACAACCTTATATTCTGCTAACTTTTGGCAGACACTCTGAATGACCATATGGTTATATCAGCAATTATCAGTGATTCATTCAAGCCATTTCCCATAGTGGGCAATGTCGAATTGTCGCGCCCCAAATAAAATATTAACTCATTGTTTATATTGAAATATTTAATTGACGCTCCCGGCTTTATTGTTTTAACTTCAATGTGCTTTTGCTGATTTTCAGTCACTCATGGCCGGTGCTTGCACCTTGCTGATACATATAAGCAACCATGGGCGGATGAATACTCCTCTTGACGATAGCGCCTTGTTAATCCCGCCTGCGCTATCAAAAATCAGACTTTATTTATGAACCATAAACTCTGATGGATATATCTCTATGAACAGGATTGTTACCTCTATTTTTGCCCTGCTCTGTCTGGGGGTCTCTATGCATGCTCATGCCACCACCTATGCCTACCGCGCCAGCGTGCTGGATTTTGTCGCCGACCCGCACAGTGAAAAACAGGCCGCCCGCTATCTGGAAGATGGGGTGCTGATTGTCGAGAATGGCAAAGTGGTCGAAACCCTGGACTACGCGGCACTGAGTGCCGAACGTCGCCAGCAGCTGACCCTGGTCGATTATCGGGGCAAGTTGCTGCTCCCCGGCTTTATCGATACCCATATCCACTTCCCCCAGACCGAGATGATCGCCTCTTACGGCGAACAGCTGCTGGAGTGGCTCAACACTTACACCTTCCCCACCGAGCGGAAATTTGCCGATGCCGGTTATGCCCGCCAGCGCGCCGATTTCTTTATCAACGAACTGTTGCGCAACGGCACCACCACGGCGCTGGTGTTTGCCACCGTGCATCCCCAATCGGTGGATGCGCTGTTTGCGGCCGCCCAACAAAAAGAGATGCGGCTGATCGCCGGTAAGGTGCTGATGGATCGCAATGCCCCGGACTATCTGCAAGACACGGCGCAAACCGGCTATGAGCAGAGCGAGGCGCTGATCAAGAAATGGCACCACAACGGCCGCCTGCTCTACGCCGTGACGCCGCGCTTTGCGCCGACCTCCACCCCCGAGCAGTTGGCGCTGGCGGGCAAGCTGCTGGCCAAGTACCCGGATCTCTATCTGCACACTCACCTGAGCGAAAACAAGAACGAGATCGCCTGGGTCAAGTCGCTGTTCCCGGAGCGCAAAAACTATCTGGATGTCTATGCCCACTACGGCCTGACCGGCCCCCGCTCGGTGTTTGCCCACGCCATCCATCTGGAGCAGGACGAGATCGATACCCTGGCCCACAGCCACTCGGCCGTCGCCTTCTGTCCCACCTCCAACCTGTTCCTCGGCAGTGGTCTGTTCCGGCTCCATCCGCTGAAACAGGCGGGCATCAAGGTCGGCATGGGCACCGATGTGGGCGCAGGCACCAGCTTCTCCATGCTGCAAACCCTGAACGAAGGCTACAAGGTGCAGCAACTGCAGGGGGAAAAACTCTCGGCGCAGGAAGGCTTGTATCAGGCCACGCTGGGCGGTGCCCGGGCGCTGCAACTGGAGGATAAGCTGGGGAATTTCCTGCCCGGCAAGGAGGCGGATTTCGTGGTGCTGAACTGGGCCGCCACGCCGCTGCAGCAACTGCGCATGGACAATGCCACCAGCCTGGATGATCGCTTGTTTGCCCTGATGATGCAGGGGGATGACCGCAACGTGCAGGCCACCTATGTGATGGGTAAACAGGTGTTCTAAACATGCCGCACAGGTTGCCGCGCTTATGGCGTCCCGGGCGGGAGCGCCGGGCGCGGCAATCTTTTGGGTTCGTCCTTCCAGGCGCAGTGCCCATGGCGCTCCCCCCTCCTGAGCCTCAGCCCGTTGCGGCCACCGTTTCATCATCCCGACACACGGCTGTCATGGAATCGACACAGCCGCTTGGCAGACTCGGCCCTCGGTGGAATCGATTACCCTGAGTTTTGACTCCAGAATGCGTTCTGGACACCCCATCACCAGACACCGCCAGCCACCAACTAGGTCACCCGCCATCCCGGTAACCCCGGGAGCGGGCCGCATTCTCGCGACTCTCTATGCTGACAAGGACTGACTCACCTATGCATCTATTCTCCGACACCCCTGCCACGCCCTTTTCCCGCACATTAACCGCCGCCCTGGTGCTGTCCGCGTTGGGACTGGTGGCCTGTAACAGCTCCGACGACGACACCAGCTATGTGGCCCCGAGCGCCCCCGTGGGTGTGGGCTACGAAGAAACCGCCGATCCGGACAGCGCGGTGATCGCCTATGTCGATACCGGTGCCAGCAACCAGCGCGGAAAGGCCTGTATGGCGACCCTGGAAACCAATGCCGGGGTGCGCGTCGCCGCTGAATTCCTGAAGATCTGGCAACCGCGCTCCCTACGGGTGGATGCCGGGCAAACCGCTGCCGCCGAAGGGGAGTGCGCCGCCGTCACCGCCTCGGATTGGGATGGTATTCCCGGCAGCGCCACCGATGGCACAGTACTCAATGCCGAGGTTCATGCCGCCAATATCCACTATGTGGAAACCCTGACCGCCGCCCGGAGCAGCGAACAGGAGCTGGCTGCCTATCTGGATGATCGCCGTGGCAAGAACTTCAGCATCTCCGATGGCATGGGCCCCCTGACCAGCGCCTGGCGTGCCGGTACCCAGCAATTCACTACCATCACCGACATCGCCGCCGATGCCACCACGGTCAAGTATGACGACAAGGGCAACAACCGCGGCGTTGGCAGCGACAGCAACCCGGATCTGGGTCTGGCCGTCGATTTCATCGGTGCCATGAGCGGCGACGGCTCCACCGAGCCCGCCAAACGCTTCTACAAGTACGCCCGCCCCTGGCGCTGGAGCAGCCAGGTCAGCGTGGTTCCGGCCCTGGAGCCCGCCAAGAGCTCGACCCCGGCCACCGACAGCGGCTTCCTCAGCGGCCACAGCGCCGAGGCGGTGCGTGACAGTCTGGCCATGGCCTATCTGGTGCCCGAGCGCTTCCAGGAGATGCTGGCCCGTGGCCTGGAGCTGGGTGAAAACCGCATCCTGGCCGGCATGCACTCGCCGCTGGATGTGATGGGTGGCCGCATTCAGGGCACCGCCGTGCTGGCCTACAACCTGAACAAGAGTGACAACCAGAGCCTCAAGGCCAGTGCCTACGCCCAGGCCCAGAGCTGGCTGCAAGGGGAAGTGGGGGCCAGCGATGCCAGCGCCCTCTATGCCTATGCCCACTCCGGCAGCAACGATCGCTTCGGCGACCATGCCAGCAACAAGGCCAATTACCTGCGCCGCCTGACCTTCGGCTTCACGCCGATTGCCGCCACCACAGCAGAAGCCGTGGTGCCCAAGGGCGCCGAAGTACTGCTGGAAACCCGTCTGCCCTACTTGACCGCCGCCCAGCGTCGGGTGGTGCTGAAGACCACGGCGCTGCCGTCCGGCTATCCGCTGCTGGATGATGCCGAAGGCTGGGGACGCCTGAACCTGTTCGCCGCCGCGGACGGTTACGGTGCCTTCAATGGCGATGTCAGCGTGCTGATGGATGGGGCCCAGGGTGGCTTCCACGCCGCCGATAGCTGGAACAACGACATCACAGGCCCCGGTCTGCTGAGCAAATCCGGATCTGGCAATCTGACCCTGAGCGGCGCCAACAGCTGGAGTGGCGGCACCCTGCTGCTGGACGGCACCCTGACCGCGGCCTCCAGCACCGCACTGGGCACTGGCGACGTCTACCAGCAAGGCGGCACTTTGGCGGTCACCAGCCCGCTGCAGCTGGGCGGCAATTATACCCAGCAAGGCGGCAGCACCCTGCAGCTGCAACTGGGCAGCGCCAGTGCCGGACGCCTCACCATTCAGGGCAAGGCCACGCTGGCCGGAACCCTCGAGGTGCAGTTCACCAGCGGCTACCAACCCGCCATCGGCGATACCCTGCAGCTGCTGAAAAGTGGTCAACGTCATGGCACCTTCAGCGCCGTCACCGCCAGCGGTTATCAGGTCACGCCTCTGTATACCGCAACCGGAGTCCAGCTGCGGATCGACGGCAAAAACGCCAGCTAATCCGGTCACCACAGCCATCACCACCGACCACGGGAGCCCCTACAGGCTCCCGTTTTTATTGGCCTCGATGCCAGACGCAGACTTCAGGAGCCAGGAATAGTGAACAGCTACCGCGATTGGCGGCGGGTCAGATGTGCGGTGTCGGGACAACGTGACGCCGACACGCCGTGGATCCGTCCATGGAGGCTCACAGGCATCGTCCCTGATGCCTATGGTCGGCTTTCACGTTATCCCGCCACCACTTCATGCTCAGCTCCATGAGCACCCCGAATCCGGAGTCGAGCTCAATAAAAAGGCACTGTCCCAGTGAGCGGTTGGCAATACAGAGGAATGGAGTCTGGGCGAAAAGCAGACCGTGGGCGGCAGGGATGCCGCCGTCGAGCCTACACGGATGTATTCACGGCGTGTCTGCTGCTCGTCCAGACGCCATGCCCACGCCCGAGTTTGTGCATGCAGTACATCACCGGGATAGCGCCATAAAAAAAATGGACCCACCCGTGAGGGTGGGTCCGTAACCGTGCTTCGGGAGCTGGCGAGGCGCTCTTAACCAGCGTAGGCGTAGCAGCGCTTGAGCTCGGCGAAGTCATAGAAGTAGCTGCCGGCCGCGACCGGTTCACACCCGGCCTTGAACGCCACTTCCTTCTCGTTGTAGAGCATCTTCACCAGCACTTGGCTGTCACTATTCTGGTAGACATCCCACTGGATATTGGCGGCATAGGGGGAGACCCAACCACCGCGCCATTCGTTGTTCTCCTGATTCATCAGGGTACCCACTTCGGCGCCCTGACGGCTGCCTTCCAGTTTCATCAACGCCACCAGCGGAATAATGGTCTCGGCGTGGGCAAAGCGCAGCTTGGCGACATGGCTCTTCTGACCCTCCACCACCTGGGTCTGCACCTCGTTGAACAGGCCATCCAGCAGCGGCTGAGCCACGGCGTAGGCATCGGTACGGTCGGCAAAGCCCGGTCCCTTCTCGTAGAAGTCTTCGGCATCGGAGAGATAGGAGAACCAAGCCGACTCTTCCGGCGTCAGGTACTTCTCCAGCTCCCACTTCTCATCACCCTCGGCTTCGGCTTCATGGTCCATGCCGGGGCCAATGATAAACAGGTTGTAGAGCATCAGCGCCGCATCCACCTCGTCGCGGGCATAGGTCTTGTCACCATCTTCCGGGTTGACGGCAACGAACTCGTACTCGCCGTTGGCCAGGCGATCGACGAACGCCTTGCTATAGAGGCGCTCCAGCATCTGCCGCGCCATCACCTTGCTCTTCGGCAACACCTTGAGGTCATCCAGCGCCTTGGCCAGATCCGGGTGGGGAGCTATGCCATCATCCTCGTTACCGATAAAGGCCTGATAGGCTTCGAAGGCTGGCAAGTACTGGGCGTAATCGCCTTCCGGCTCGGTCTTGTGGAAGTAGAGTTCGAACTTGTTGGCCAGCTTCTTGTCGATCTTGGAGGCATCGCTCTGGGCAAGATAACAGTCGGCGCTGTCTTCCACATAGCTGACCTTGTGCTTCAGGCTCTGCATGAAGTAGTAGGCGCTCTCGTTGGCGCGATCCTTCCCCGAGGTCTCGACCTTGAGGCAATGCGCACCGTCGCCTTCCAGTAGGGTCGGCAGACGATCGGCCAGACGGGTGGCCAACTCGGCATGCTCATCCTTACCGCGCTGGCTCAACAGGCCATAGCCCATCTTTTGGTTAGCGGCGGTGACCAGATCCACCTTGTGGCCCAGGGTCTGGCCCAGAGCGGTCAAGGCCCCTTCACTGGCGGCCTGTTCCCAGATCTGCTTGGTCAGCACATCATATTTCGGACTGGAGAGTGACCGCGAGCCGTGGCGCGCCACCAGCTCGGTGAACACCGGCGTGAACCCCGCCGGAGCCGCCTGATAGGTAGCGGCATCCTGCTTCGGGCTATACACCGCCTTGGTGCTGTACTGGTATTCGGTGATGGTCGGGGTCGTAGTGGTCTGGTTGTCGGAGTTACAACCGGCCAGCAGCGCCAGCGCCACAGCGGTGGCAACGACGGAAACAGCAATCATGGGCTTCATGGTCATCCTTGCACTCGTGTTCAAAGTCGGGCGCCAGACTAAGCAGGCCAGATGACAGCGGGATGTCAGAACTATGACGGAGCCATGATCTGCCGATAGCCGATGGGGCGGCGATAAGGCTGAATGAGGCAAGATCGCCACCGCAAGGACTGGTACCATGCTCGAGATCACAGTGACCAGAGGTTCCCCATGTCATCGACTCTCGCGTCCGCCGCTTCAGCGGCTGGCGATACCCGCTACAAGGTGCTCGGCGCCATCAGTCTGTCGCATTTTCTCAACGATCTGCTGCAGTCGCTGATCATCGCCATCTACCCGCTGCTCAAGGGCAACTACGATCTGAGCTTCACCCAGATCGGCCTGCTGACCCTGACCTACCAGACCACGGCCTCGCTGCTGCAACCCCTGGTCGGTCTCTACACCGACAAGCATCCGCAGCCCTATTCGCTGGTCGTCGGCATGGGCTGCACCCTGACCGGCCTGCTGCTGCTCTCCCACGCCCCCAGCTTCCCGCTGCTGCTGCTCGGCGCGGCCGTGGTCGGCATCGGCTCGTCGATTTTCCACCCCGAATCCTCGCGCGTCGCGCGCATGGCCTCCGGTGGTCGCCATGGTCTGGCGCAGTCCATCTTCCAGGTTGGCGGCAACGGCGGCACCGCCATGGGCCCGCTGCTGGCGGCGCTGATCGTGCTGCCGCTGGGGCAGGGCAGTCTGGCCTGGTTCTCGGTGCTGGCCCTGCTGGCCATGGGCGTGCTCTACAAGGTGGGGCAATGGTACAGCCACCAGCAACGCAACCAGCCGAAGGGGCAGGTGCGCCCCGTCAATCCGCTGTCGCGCGGCCGTATCGCGGCGACCATAGGGGTGCTGCTGCTGCTCATCACCTCCAAGTATTTTTATCTGGCCAGCCTGACCAGCTATTACACCTTCTATCTGATGGAGCAGTTCGGCGTCAGCGCCCGCTCGGCGCAGCTGCATCTGTTTGTGTTCCTGTTCGGCGTCGCCGCCGGAACCGTGCTCGGTGGGCCGATTGGCGACCGCATCGGCCGCAAGCAGGTGATCTGGTTCTCCATCCTCGGGGTCTCGCCCTTTACCCTACTGCTGCCCCATGCCGATCTGTTCTGGACCACCATCCTCTCCTTTGTCATCGGCTTTATCCTGGCCTCGGCGTTTTCCGCCATCCTGGTGTATGCCCAGGAGCTGATCCCCGGCAAGGTCGGCACCATCTCCGGGCTGTTCTTCGGCTTTGCCTTCGGCATCGCCGGGGTCGGCGCCGCGATACTGGGCAATCTGGCGGATCACTACGGCATCCGCACCGTGTATGAGATCTGTGCCTGGTTGCCGTTGATGGGGATAGTGACTGTGTTGTTGCCGGACTTACGGTCGCCCCGGAAAGTTTAGGCGGCAGATGTGCCGCTACCTAGGCGGTAGCGGCCCCCGCCTCTAGGTGGCGGAATCCCGCCTCGGGTCTCTGGAATCAGGGTTCTGATTGATCCGTTTCCGCCCCATCCACTGGGGCGATTTGCCAACCTGCCGTTGGCGGGGGCGGACCAAGGGGGAAAAGGCCTCCCCCTTGGCAATCCCGGGCCCAGGTTTATGCCGACTGTCGGGAAAGCCCCGAGCTGCGGGCTGCCTCCACCGGCCGGGAGCCACACGCCATCCCTGGCGTGACGCTCCCTCTCCCGGTCATCCTGACCGCTCACCGCCTTCGATCCCCCCTCCCCTCGGCCCGACAGACGGCTCAGGGTTTCTGCGATCCGGCCCCAAAAGCCAAAGCAGCCAAAGCCAACAAAATGTGAACCCGCCCATGTGAATCCATTTTCCCCAGCAGACAAAGTGCGGTAGTTTAAAAACCCAATTAACTCAAGGTTATTGCCGTGAGTAACAGCTCCGCCCATCCACCCAGGCACTGTGGCAGCCGCAAGCCCCTGCGGTAGCCATGATGTTTGGCGCAGCCTTGTAGGTTTGCCGACGATGCGGAACAGTTCCGGAAGCCAACGGTAAGAGAGGTAGCTTATACGTTATGGATATCTGCGAGCTGCCACATAATAAGGTTTCAAAAAAATACTAACCCCTCACTCATCCATGGAGAAAAGATGAAATTTCAAACCCATTATGCAGTTATTATCTCGTTAATGCTTACAACGGTCGGCTGTGCCACAGTAAAAAAGGATGAATTAACGACTGATGAGGCTTCAACACTAAAAAACAAATCAGTTGTCGCATCGAGATATAACGAGCTTCCAGATTTTGCTGCTCAAACTGCTGCTAATGTTCAATTTGGCTTGCTTGGACTAGCAAGTGCCATATCCAGTGGCAACTCAATGATCAAAAATAATAAAATTGAAGATCCAGCAATTTCCATTTCAAATAAAATAGCGGATGGACTTAAAGCCAATCAGAATATGAAGATTATTCAAAGCACCGACTCCGTATCTGCTAAAGCCAATAATGATGACTTGATAAAAACTTACGGCACAGCTGATTATATATTAGATGTAAAGACAACAGCTTGGAGCTCCATTTATTTCCCTACCGACTGGGACAATTATCGAGTGTTTTATACCGCACAGGCAAGACTCATTGATGTAAAATCCAACCAAATTATAATTGAAGAAACATGCACTCATGCTCCTGACTATACTGACACTAACACTGCTCCAAGTTATATATCGTTAGAAAATGGCAGTGGTTTGAAAGAGTCATTGAATAAGTCTATTGAATATTGTGTCAATCAGATTCAATCAATGGCAAAACTGCACACGCAAAACAACAGCGCAACCGTCACGAAATAGTTTTCATAAAAACAGTTTAAATCGTTCATTACACTCAATGGGACGTCGTAAGCGGCGCCCCATAACTAAAGCTATATAAGACCATTGCACCGGTCATTGGTTTAACATCGAGACTCATTTTATATCCCAGCTGCGAGTCAAATGTTCTAGCAGCATGGATTAAATTAACGGGCATGGACCATATTCACATATGAAGCTACTCCTATTTTTTACTGCCTGGTTCTTTTCAAATTTGGCGAATTCGACAGAGAATGAGTCCTGGTTGAAAATAAACAACCCTGATCATTATTATCCCGAAAATGGCGAATATAAAGCGTTGCCTGATGTCTGCAATGCTGTGACCTGTTTCAAATGTATATGGGTCTATTATGTAAGTCCGTCACTAAAAGGTGTTCGTCGTTTAGCAGTCTTTAGTCAAAATAACGAATATCTTGGCTCCTATTCAGGGATCGAGCCGGAACCCATTGGGGTAAAAGGAGATAAGATCCTATTCCAGAAATCAGAATATGGGGACACCATAACCTTTATTGGCGCGCAACCACCGCCGACTATATATGTGGATGGGGAGATAATTCAGTTTATTCCTTCATCACGATATAGACCTTGATTTACCATAAACAATCACACTTAATTCACAAGGTGCCCCATGAGAGCAATATTGAAAATTTCATTCTTATTAGTTGTCGGTTTTCTCCTGTCTGCATGTGCTACCAGTTTAAAACAACAAGATCTCGCTAATGTCAAAACCGTGGGAGTAATAAATAGTTTCCCTGAAACACCACACTATGTCGTCGTTGGCACAACCATCTTCAATAATGAGTACGACAAAATCAATGAGCCAGCATATAAGGACTTATTGGAGAAGACAGTTCTCGATCGATTATCCGCCAAAGGATTCCAAGCATCCATCATTCGCAAAGAGCAGAGCGATAAATTCGATATGATACTTGAAATCGTACCTCGGGATATTTATGAGACACCGGAAACGGATGGCTATGGCATCAACCAACAATCTATCCTCGGTATGCGGATGCCTGCTTTTTCATATATATCACTCAATGTTATCCCAACGATTCATGGCAATACGATGTGTGCAGCATGTTATATAGCTAAAATAACAAACCCGGATATTGGCGATCTGCCAAGCAGTTGGCAAGAATTGAGCCCACAATATCAGGATATAGCAAGAAAGGCTTTGAATGACAACATAGTCACCGGCATTAATGAAGTCATGCTTAAAATGGGTTTGTAAACATCAACACATCCATGCAGTTCAATTTTTACCTCCAGCATTCAACAGACAAATTATGCCTGTAGGTGTGGTTATATATCAGCAATCGCACCTGTGAAGGATTCACACAATTTATATATTGAATCCCTGCTTATGAATAAGGTTCGAATTTGAAGGCAACAATTAAATCACTTCTTGTCACAACTTTAACTGCATCATTATCTGGCTGTGGTGGCCCGAGCGGAAGATTGGGCGAAGATCAGCTGGCCGTTAACTATTGCCCTTGATCACCAAAGCCCGAAGCCGTCTGCCGGGCCGAGTGAAGGGATGTTCGTAGCCGGTGAGCGGTCAGGATGACCGGGAGAGGGAGCGTCACGCCAGGGATGGCGTGTGGCTCCCGGCCGGTGGAGAGCAGCCCGCAGCTCGGGGCCTTCCCGGCAGTCGGCATACGCCAAAGGCCCGGGGTCAAGGGGGCATGGCCTTATGCCCCCTTGCCGCCCCCGCCAAACGGCAGGTTGGCAAATCGTCATGGCCGACCAAGGGCGGAACGGACACTACCGTTCCAGAACCCGGACGGTAGCCCGGGTCGAGGCAAAAACGGACCAGCCCAAGGACCTATTATTCCGCAGGCTACTGACCAGCAAAGAGACATAGCCAGCCTTGGTCGCCGGATTTATAATCCGCGAACAGAAGTTCTCGGGAGAGCAGCATGAGTAAGCCGACACTGGAAGAAAAGCAGGCCTTTGCCGCCAAGGTTCGCGCCCGAAATTACGCGGCCAGCCTGCGTCTTGAGGGAATCAAGCCAGTTACCGATATCGCATCCAGCAAAGAGAGTCTGCTGCAGAAATATCGGTCTCGAGTGAGCCAATGAGTCGGGACAAGTACGGCACCGGATCTGATCCCTATTGTTATCCCGGCTCCGATATCCTGATCAATGCTCTCGATATTCATGATGATATATGGCTCGAAGAGGCTGAACGCGACATCTCGGCTCTATGTGCCAACGCCATTGAATTCACCCCTCCACCTTACGATCTGAACTACCTTGCTCTGATTCATAAAGCACTGTTTAGTGATTTATATCCTTGGGCTGGGCAATTCCGAACCATTGATATATCAAAAGGTGACACTCGTTTTTGCTCATATCAACGCATACGAGTTGAAGCAGAGAAATTATTCGCGGGTGTCAATTATGGCCAGCTCTTTATCGAGCTACCGCGCCATGAGCTGATAAAAAACATCGCTGAATTCTATGCAGAACTAAATATTGTTCATCCCTTTCGCGAAGGAAACGGGCGAGCACAACGCATTCTATTCGAGCACATGATCATCAACTGCGGTTATGAGATTGACTGGTCATTGACCAATGCCGATGAGTGGTTACACGCCAACATCGCCGGTTATCACTGCCATTACCAACCTATGTATTCCATTTTCGAAAAGTGCATAGGTACTACCTTTTGATCGTTTCCTACAGATCCAGGGACTAACCCCCTTAGCGACTAATCGGCATTGAACCAACACCCAACTCACCCAAGCCCGAGGCCGTCTGTCGGGGCGAGTGAAGGGATGCACATAACCGGTGAACGGTCAGGATGACCGAAACCGGTCCAAATCACATCCAGATTTGAATCTCGACCATAGATCCAATGGGCATCCCATGCCCAACCCGCCCAAGCCTGAAGCCGTCTGCCGGGCCGAGTGGAGGGATGTTCGTAGCCGGTGAGCGGTCAGGATGACCGGGAGAGGGAGCGTCACGCCAGGGATGGCGTGTGGCTCCCGGCCGGTGGAGAGCAGCCCGCAGCTCGGGGCCTTCCCGGCAGCCGGCAAAAACCCGGGCCCGGGATTGCCAAGGGGGAGGCCTTTTCCCCCTTGGCCCGCCGCCGTCCACCGCAGGTGGGCAAGATCGCCAGTGTCGGCAAGGCGGAACCGGACAAACGACGGAACGAACACTACCGTTCCAGATCCTGGACGGAACGCCGGGCCGAGGCGGAACCGGATCGCGGCATGATCCGGAAGCCAAATCCGGAGGCTAACTCCGGAAGCCAAGCCCAGGTGGTGGCCGCCACCCGGCCAATCAGCGATCAAGATCCCGTTCCACCCCCATAATCCGCCCCCTCCCCTGTGGTGACACGACCGGAACAGGTTAGAGTGGAACCCGTACCATCTGACAAGCCTGCAATGGCTGGGATGGCTGCCCATTTCGAGCATTACAACTGGGGGAACCATGGTCGCATTAGGTCACTACTACAACGCTCAGGGTCAATCGGAATTTCGCGTCTTTGCGCCGGAGCGTCATACGCTGGCCGTGCATCTGGAAGAGGGTCCGCAGACCCTGCCGATGACCCGGCAGCCGGATGGCTACTGGACCCTGAGCCATGAACGTCTGCCGGCGGGCACCCTGTACCGCTTCGAGGTCGATGGCAGCGCCTATCCGGATCCGGCCTCCCGCTGCCAGCCACTGGGCGTGCATGGTCCCTCCATGGTCACCGAGATCCAGCCCACCCAATCCGCCGACTGGCAGGGCGTCACCATCGACGACGCCATCATCTATGAACTGCATCTTGGCACCTTCACCCCGGAAGGCACGCTGGCCGCCGCCGTGCGCCAGCTGCCCCATCTGCAGGCGCTGGGAATTACGGTGATCGAACTGCTGCCGCTGGCCGCCTTCCCCGGCAACCGCAACTGGGGCTATGACGGCACCTATCAGTTTGCCCTGCACCATGGCTATGGCGACTACGCCGAGCTACGGCTGTTTATCGAAACGGCCCATCAGCTGGGCATGGCGGTGATCCTGGATGTGGTCTACAACCACTTCGGCCCGGAAGGCAACTACAGCGCCGCCTTCGCCCCCTATACCAAGCAGGCGGATACCCCCTGGGGCGCCGCCATCAACTTTGATGGTGCCCATAGTGCCGGCATCCGCGACTTCTATCTGGCCAACACCCGCTACTGGTTGCAGGAAGTGGGCTTCGACGGCTTCCGCATGGATGCCGTTTCCTTGATCTTTGATGCCTCGCCTCGCCACATCCTGTGTGAAATTACCGAGTTGGCGCGCAGCATCGGCGCCGAGCAAGGGCGCGAGATCCTGATGATCGCCGAGCATCTGAACAACGACGTCAAGGTCACAGCGGCCGAGGGCTACGGCTACCACAGCCAGTGGAACGATGACCTCAACCATGCCCTGTTCGCCTACCTGACCGGTGAGAGCGGACGCCACTACTCCAGCTTCGGCAGCTTCGATGACATCGTCAAAGCGCTGCGCGATAGCTTCGTGCTGGATGGCACCCGCCAACACCACTTCTATCAACGCCTGTTCGGTACCGATGGCCGCCAGACCGCCGCCACCGAGCATGTGGTACATATCCAGAATCACGATCAGGTCGGCAACCGGCTGCACGGTGACCGCTTGATCGCCAGCTATGGCCGCGACAAGGCACTGCTGGCCATCACCACCATCATGGCCAGCCCCTATGTGCCCATGCTGTTTATGGGTGAAGAGTATGGCGAGACGGCCCCCTTCCTGTTCTTCGAGGACTTTGGCGATGAAGCCTTGATCCAGGCCGTGCGCCACGGTCGCACCCAGGAGTTTGCCTTTGGCGGTGCCGAGCCACGGGATGCCCACGACGAAGCGGCGTTCCTCGACTCCAAGCTGCAGTGGCCACGGCTGGCCAGCGACGAGGGGCAGAATATCTTCCGTTACTATCAGGCGCTGATCGCCCTGAAACGCACGGGGAAACTCGGCCCCCGCGACAAGGCCAGCATCGAGATTGCCAGTGATGCGGCCACCGGCGTCATCTGCCTGCGCACCGAGGAGAGCCTGACGCTGCTGAACCTGTCGGCGGAGCATCAACAAGCGCTGCCCAGCGGGGCCTGGGCCCTGTGCCTGAGCACCGATGAACCGGGCACCGCCGGCGAGTTGCCCCCCTACAGCGCCCATGTCTATCTGCGCATCGCCGAATAACAGCGCCACCTTGCCCCTCGGGGCAGAAAACGAAACGGGCCAGCATCTGCTGGCCCGTTGACTTGATCAGGGAGAACGCGGTGTGCACCAACCAGGCTTCTGATAAGCTGTCGGCTACCCAGGAGTGACACAGCAAGGTGACCATGAACTCGGATATTCGCTGGATACAGCGCTTTGATAATTACGCGCGCGCCCTGAGAACACTGCGCAATGCAGCCGAACTGGCGGCGCAACGGCCACTCTCGGAGCTCGAGATGCAGGGCCTGATCCAGGGCTTCGAGTTCACCCATGAACTGGCCTGGAATCTGTTGAAAGATTTCCTCGAAGCGCAGGGCATTGCTGGCTTGATTGGCTCGCGCGATGCGATCCGTAGCGCATTCAAAAATGGCCTGCTGGCGGATGGCGAGACCTGGATGGAGATGATTAAGGCGCGCAATCTCAGCTCCCACACCTATCAGCAGGATCTGGCCCAACGTATCGCCAGCGACATTCTGACCCGCTTCTATCCCGCCTTCGTGGCACTGGAGCAGACGATGCAAAACATGCTGGATCGGGAGCAGGCGTGATGCGCTTTGGTCTACCGGAGTCAGCTATCAAGCAGATCTGCGCCATCTTTGCCGCCCATCCCGAGATCGAGCGGGCGGTGCTCTACGGCTCCCGCGCCAAGGGTAACTTCAAGCCGGGTTCCGATATCGATCTGACCCTGTTCGGTACCGATCTGAGCCATGAATTACTGCTGGATCTGCTGGTGGAGCTGGACGATTTACTGTTGCCCTGGATGATCGATCTCTCGCTGTTCGCCAGCCTGAATCATCCGGCGCTGCAGGAGCATATAACCCGGGTCGGGGTGCTCTTTTACCAGCGCCAAGAATAAAACGGGCCAGCATCTGCTGGCCCGTTTCGTGATGGCGGCGATTACACCAGTGAATCGATCACCCGGCTGAGGATGGCCGCGCCTTCGTCGAGGATGTCCATCTCGATGGTCAGCGGCGGCAGGAAGCGGATGACGTTGCCACGGGTGCCGCAGGAGAGCAACAGCAGACCCTGCTCGGCGGCCGCGGCGCAGATGGCCTTGGTCAGCGCCGCATTCGGCTGGTTGATATCGCCGTTCTCCACCAGCTCCAGGGCAATCATGGCACCGAGGTGGCGGATATCGCCCACCAGCGCCGGATGCTTGGCCTGGATCGCCTGCAGATGCTGAACCATGCGCTCGCCGATGGCTTCGGCGCGCTGGCACAGCTGCTCCTCCTGGATCGCCTCGAGCACGGCCACACCGGCCGCGCAGCCCAGCGGCGAACCGGCGTAGGTGCCACCGAGTCCACCCGGTTGCGGGTGATCCATGATCTCGGCCTTACCGGCCACCGCGGCAATCGGATAACCCCCCCCCAGCCCCTTGGCCATGGTCACCAGATCGGCCTCGATACCGGCATATTCATGGGCGAACATGCGCCCGGTGCGGGCAAAGCCGGTCTGGATCTCGTCACAGATCAAGAGGATGCCCTTCTCGTCACACAGGGCCCGCAGCGTCTTGAGGAAGCTGACCGGTGCCGGGTAGAAACCACCCTCGCCCTGCACACATTCGATGATGATGGCCGCCACCCGTTCCGGATCGATATCGCACTTGAACAGCTGGTTCAGCGCTTCCAGGCTCTGGGCCTCGCTGATGCCGAGCAGGGCATTCGGATAGGGAACCCGGTACAGCTCGGCCGGGAAGGGACCGAAACCAGCCTTGTAGGGTTGCACCTTGCCGGTCAGCCCCATGGTCAGCAGGCTGCGGCCATGAAAGGCGCCGTTAAAGGCGATGACACCGCTACGGCCGGTATAGGAGCGAGCAATCTTGACCGCGTTTTCCACCGCCTCGGCACCCGTAGTCACAAAGATGCTCTTCTTCGGGGTCGGACCCGGCAGGGCAGCGTTGATGCCCTCGGCCAGCGTCACCGCGGATTCATAGGGGGTGACCATCAGGCAGGTGTGGCTGAAGTTCTCGACCTGGGCCTTGACGGCGGCGGTGACCTTGGGATGACAGTGGCCGGTATTGACCACGGCAATGCCGCTACCGAAATCGATGTAGCGCTTGCCTTCCACATCCCACAGCTCGGCATTTTTGGCGCGCTGCACATAGACGGTGAACGAATTCCCTTCCCCGCGGGCGATGGCCTTCTGTTTGCGTTGCTGCAATTCGCTGTTGCTCATATCCACTCCTTGATAATCCAGTCTCCGGGTCCGGCAATCAGCCGAGGCCACCGAGGCAGAGGTATTTGATTTCAGTAAATTCTTCGAGTCCATACTTGGAGCCCTCACGGCCCACCCCGGACTCCTTGACGCCACCAAAGGGCGCCACCTCGGAGGAGATGCCGCCTTCGTTGATGCCGACCATGCCATATTCCAGGCGTTCGGCGACCCGCCAGATGCGGCTCATGTTCTGGCTGTAGAAGTAGGCGGCCAGACCAAAGGGGGTGTCGTTGGCCAGGGCAATCGCCTCGGCTTCGCTGTCAAACCGCATCACGGCGGCCACGGGGCCGAAGATCTCGTGGTCGAAAATCGCCATCTCGCGCTGGATATTGGCCAGCACCGTCGGTTGGAAGAACAGCTCGCCAGCGCTGTGGCGCTCGCCACCGGCCAGCAGGGTCGCGCCCTTGGCAAGAGCATCCGCCACCAGCGTCTCGACCTTGGCCACCGCCTTGCCATTGATCAGCGGGCCTATGGTCGCGCCCGCTTCGGTGCCCGCCGCCACGGTGAGGCCCGCCACCGCCGCCACCAGTCGCTCGACCACAGCCTCATAGACGCCGGACTGCACCAGAATGCGGTTGGCGCAGATGCAGGTCTGACCGGCATTGCGGAATTTCGCCAGCATCAGTCCCTTGATGGCCAAGTCCAGATCGGCATCATCGAAGATGATGAAGGGGGCATTGCCGCCCAGCTCCAGCGCCATCTTCTTCACCGTATTGGCGCTTTGGGCCATCAGGCGTTTGCCCACCGGCGTCGAGCCGGTGAAGGTGAGCTTGCGTACACGACCATCGCTGCAAAACACATCACCGATGGCCGCCGCGTTCTGGCCGGTCACCATCTGGAACACGTCGTCCGGGATCCCGGCCTGACGCGCCAGGGTCACCAGGGCCAACGCCGAGAGCGGGGTCTCATCCGATGGTTTGACCACGATGCAACAACCAGCCCCCAGCGCCGGGGCCACCTTGCGGGTGATCATGGCATTCGGGAAGTTCCACGGCGTAATCGCCGCGACCACGCCGACTCCCTGCTTGAGGGTCAAGATGCGGCGATCGCCGCTGGCGGCGGGGATAATATCGCCATAAAGGCGTTTCGTTTCTTCGGCAAACCATTCAACATAGGAGGCGCCATACGCCACTTCACCGCGGGCCTCGGCCAGCGGTTTGCCCTGCTCCAGGGTCATCAGCAGCGCCAGGGCGTCCTGGTGCTCCAGGATCAGCTCGAACCAGCGCCGCAGCAGGGCCGCGCGCTCTTTGGCACTCTTCGCCTGCCAGGCCGGCAGGGCGGCATGCGCCCGGGCAATGGCGGCTTCCGCCTCGGGGCCACCCTGATCGGCCACGGTCGCCAGCAAGGAGCCATCGGCCGGATTGGTGACCGGAAAACTGGGGCCGGTGGTGGCGCGCCAGGCGCCATCCTGCCAGTGGCAGAAGGGTTGCAGCAACGGCGCTATGGATGCATGAAACATAACAAGACTCCACTCGAAAACGGGGCCATCGGGTATGGCATGACGGTTATTATTGGCCCGCTTGAATCGGGCATAAATCAGAACCCATCAATGTTTGGTTTGAGGAAGTAACAACAATGGCGCAGGTCTCGCTAAATGAATTGGGGCAAGTGGGCGACTACGAGATCCGTCTGTTGAAGGTCTTCAAGACGGTGGTGGAGTGCGGCGGCTTCTCGGCCGCTGAAACCGTGCTGAACATCAGCCGCTCCACCATCAGTGTGCATATGGCCAACCTGGAGCAGCGGCTCAAGCTCAAGCTCTGCAGTCGCGGCCGCGCCGGATTCGCCCTCACCGAAGAGGGAGCCATCATCTATGAATCGGTGCGTCGCCTCTTCTCCCAACTGGAAGACTTCCGCTCCACGGTCAACGCCCTGCATGTGCAGATCTCCGGCGAACTCAAGCTGGTCGCCAGCGACACCATCAGTCTCGACGAGCGCTGCCGCTTCCCCGAGGTGCTGGCCGAGTTCTGCCAGCAGGCGCCGGATGTGTTTGTTCAGTTCGAGACCGCGCCGATGAGCGACATCGAGCGCATGATTTTGAATGGCGAGGTGGATGTGGGCTTTATTCCCTACCACCGCCAGCTGGACGGTCTGATCTATCAGCCGCTGTATGAAGAGACCTGCTACCTCTACTGCTGCGATCGCCATCCGTTGTTTGGCGAGCAGGATGAGGAGCGGTTGCGCGAGCGGCTGCAGAATTGCCGCTCGGTGCAGGCCGGGATCCAGAGTAACCCCGAGGTGGCGATGCAGATGGTGGGCCTCGCCAAGACGGCGACCGCCTATTACTACGAGACCCGGGCTGTGATGATCCTCTCCGGCGCCTATGTGGGGTATCTGCCGGAACATTACGCCGAGAAGTGGGTGCAGGAGGGCAAGATGCGCAAGCTGCTGCCAGCGGAGCGCTGCTACAAGCTGGGACTGGCGGCCATCACCCACCAGTTCGGACGTCTCAACAAGCCCCGCGACTTCTTTATGCGGCTGTTGCAGAAGCAGATGGAACGCAACCGGCTGGGATAAGCCGTGCAGCAAAACGGGAACCGTGCAGTTCCCGTTTTGTTGGATGGTCGCAGTGTTGGATGGTCGCAGGCATCGGGGATACCTTGACGCCGACTCGCCATAAACCCATCCCTGGGGGCTCGAAGGCATCATCCCTGATGCCTACGGTCGGCTCTCAAGTTATCCCCGTCGCCACTTCTTCGATTCTTCTGAGACCCGCTCACGGCATCTATTTATGCACGCCGTTGCTGGGATAGGCTTATGCCGTCTGGGCCTTCATCTTCTCGGCGCGACCGCGCAGCCACTCCAGGGTCAGCAACATGACCACCGAGGTCAGGATCAGCAGAGTCGCGGCGGCCGCTATGGTCGGGCTGATATTCTCGCGAATACCGCTGAACATCACCCGTGGCAGGGTCGCCTGATCCGGTCCGGCCAGATAGAGGGTCACCACCACCTCGTCAAAACTGGTGGCAAAGGCAAACAGGGCGCCGGAGATCATCCCCGGCGCAATCAGCGGCAGGGTGACGCGGAAGAAGGTCAGCACCGGCGAGGCACCGAGGCTGGCAGCGGCACGGCTCAGGTTCTGGTTATAGCCCTGCAGGGTTGCTGTCACCGTGATGATGACAAAGGGGATGCCGAGCGCGGCATGCACCAGGATCAGCGCCAGATAACTGTTCGCCATCCCGATGGGCGCGAAGAACAGGTAGGAGGAGACCCCGACGATCACCACAGGCACCACCATGGGCGAAATCAGCAGGCTGGTCAGCAATCCCTTGCCACGAAAATTGGCACGGGTCAGACCGATTGACGCCAGGGTGCCGAAGAACATGGCGACCAGGGTAGCGGCTGGCGAGACGATCAGGCTGTTGGTCAGCGCGCGCGTCCATTCCGGCGAGGTGAAGAAGATCTCGTACCAGCGCAGGGAGAAGCCCTGCAGCGGGTAGACCAGAAAGGCACCACTGTTGAACGACAGAGGTATGATCACCAGCACCGGCAGCATCAAAAACAGCAGGATCAGGCCGCAGAGCACACGGTGACTCCAGTACCAGCTACGGTCGATCAGCGAAGCATAGGGTTGCAACATAACAGCTCCTTGATTAGCCCAGTTTCAGACGGTCAGCGCCGACCAGCCAGTTGTAGACGATATACAGCAACAGGGTCGCCAGCAGCAGCAAGCCGCCCAGCGCCGTCGCCATGCCCCAGTTGATGGTGGAATTGGTATAGAAGGCGACGAAGTAACTCACCATCTGATCATTCGGGCTACCCAGCAGCGCCGGGGTGATGTAGTAGCCGATGGACAGAATGAACACCAGCAGGCAACCGGCGCCGACCCCGGCATAGGTCTGGGGAAAATAGACCCGCCAGAAGCTGGCAATCGGCGAGCAGCCCAGCGAGATCGCCGCCCGTTGATAGGAGCTGGGGATACTCTTCATCACGCTGTAGAGCGGCAGCACCATAAACGGCAGCATGATATGCACCATGGCGACATAGACCCCGAAGCGGTTGAACACCAGCTGCAACGGCGTGTCGATGATGCCGAGGGTCATCAGGAACTGGTTCACCAGGCCGTTGGACTGCAAGAGCACGATCCAGGCGGCAATCCGCACCAGCACCGAAGTCCAGAACGGCAGCAACACCAGGATCATCAACAAGTTGGCGGTGCGCGCCGGTAAGGTGGCCAGCAAATACGCCAGTGGATAGGCCAGCAGCAGACAGCACAGGGTAATCACCAGCCCCATCCAGAAGGTACGGGCAAACACATTCTGGTAGATGGCTTGCTCCTCGCTGACCTGGACGATCTGCCCGGCCTTGTCGCGCTGCAAGTCGAGGGACGAGAGCAGATAGGCATCGGTATAGGGGCTGCGATTGCGTTCGATGGCTTGCCAGTACGGCAGTTCCCCCCAACGCGGGTCCAGCTCCAGCATCGCTTCCCGGTAGGAGTCCGGTGCCGGGTCAAAGGGCAGACCATCGGCGGTGTTATTCAGCAGGCTCCGATAACCGGAGATCTCGCTATTGAGCCGTTTGCCCAGACTGCCGAGCTGATCGGCATCATTGGCGCGCTCAATCTCGGTGGCCAGGGCGCGGAAGCTACTCTCCTCCGGCAAGGCTTGGCCATTCCAGTGCGCCAGCTCGGCACTGGTCTGCGGCAGCAGGGTGGCCACATCCGGGTTCTCGATGCTTTTTTTGAGCATCAGGGCCATCGGCAGCAGGAAGATCAACAATAAAAACAGCACCAGGGGCGCAATCAGGGCCAATGACTTCAGGCGATTGATCCGTTCGGCCCGGTGCAACCGTTGCTGCAGGCTGGTGGTATCAAGCTGGGGCGAAAGCCCGCTTCCGGTCTCGGGTGCTGTAGTCGCAGTCATACTCATCATCCTGATGTCGAAAATAAAAACGGCCAGGAGCAGTAGGCACTCCTGGCCTCGGGCTTACTTGGCCGCCCAGGCGTTGAAACGACGCTCCAGCTCTTCACCGTGGTCCAGCCAGAAAGCCGGATCGATGGCCGCCGCCTTCTTCATGTTCTCAGCCGAGGAGGGCAACACGGCCGCCAGTTCCGGGCTGATCAGTGCACTGGCACTCTTGCGGGTCGGGCCATAGGGGATCAACTTGGAGTATTCCACCTGACGTTCCGGCAACAGGGTCGAGGCGATGAACTGCATGGCTTCAGCCTTGTTCGGTGTTCCCTTGGGCACCACCCAGTACTCCATCTCGTAGAGACCACCATCCCAGACAATTTCCAGATTGGTATTGCCTTCATTGCGGGCATTGGTAATGCGGCCGTTGTAGGCCGAGCTCATCACCACATCACCGGAGATCAGGTACTGCGGCGCCTGGGCACCTGCTTCCCACCACTGAATATTCGGCTTCAGGGCATCCAGCTTCTTGAAGGCCCGATCCACACCCGCCGGAGTCGCCAGGGTGGCATAGACATCCTTGGCGGCAACGCCATCCGCCAGCAAGGCCGCTTCCAGGGTGTACTTGGCGGTCTTGCGCATGCCGCGCTTGCCAGGGAACTTGCTCACATCCCAGAAATCAGCCCAGGAGGTCGGTGCCGTCGAAAGTTTCTTACTGTCGTAAGCAAAGATGGTGGAATAGACGAAGAAACCCACACCACACTTGCTGGCCGCACCCGGAATAAACTCGGATTTTTTACCAATCACCTTATAATCGAGTTTCTCGAAGAAGCCTTCGTCACAACCACGAGCCACTTCCGAGGATTCCACCTCGACCACATCCCAGGAGACGCTCTTGGTTTCCACCATCGCCTTGAGTTTGGCCATCTCACCATTATATTCACCCGCCACCACGTTAATGCCGGTGTCTTTGGTGAAGGGTTGATAATAGGCTTTTACCTGAGCATCTTTATTCGCACCACCAAACGAGATCACGGAAATCTCTTTGGCTTGCGCACCCAGAGTCGCCATAGCCATGGCACTCATTAATAAACAAGATTGATATTTCATGACGGTTTCCTTGTAGGCCTAAATTAATCCATGACATCCAGTGCTCGGGTATATTCCCGCTGCCAACCGATATGGAGTTGATCACCAAACTTGATATTGCCGTCAAACTGACCGGCAGGGATTTTTACAACGAAATGGTCCGAGCCGCAGGTCTCGAGGCGCAGACGAATATGGTCACCCAGATAGACAAATTCCTGAATCAAACCGCTGACCCGGTTGTCGCACTGTTTGGCGGCCTCACCGAGCACAATACGCTCCGGACGCACCGAAACGGTGGTCGCCTCACCTACGGCGCCAATATTGATGGCCAGCGCCTTGAGCAAGACTCCGTCGGCTAGACGCACCTCGCAGTGCTCGCCCTCAATCCGTTCGATGACGCCAGCAATCTGGTTGTTCTCGCCGATGAACTGGGCGACAAAGGCGGTCTTCGGCTCTTCATACAGGGTCTTGGGCGCATCGACTTGCTGGATCTCCCCCTGATGGAACACCGCCACCCGATCCGACATGGTCAGGGCTTCGGATTGATCATGGGTGACATAGACGATGGTAAGACCAAACTTTTCATGCAGTTGCTTGATCTCCAGCTGCATATGCTCGCGCAGCTGCTTATCCAGCGCTCCCAGCGGCTCATCCATCAACACCAGGCGGGGTTCAAAGACCAGGGCGCGGGCCAGTGCCACCCGTTGTTGCTGGCCCCCCGAGAGCTGGCTGGGATAGCGATGGGCAATGTCCCCCATTTTGATCATGTTGAGAGCGTTGGTCACCCGCTCCTGAATATCACTTTTCGCCAGGCGGCGGACTGTCAGCGGGAAAGCCACATTCTCGCCCACCGTCATATGGGGAAATAGCGCATAGTTCTGGAACACCATGCCGATATCCCGCTTATGGGGAGGGAGCTGATTCAGCACCTTGCCGCCCAGGGTAATGGTGCCGCTGGTCGAGGTTTCAAATCCCGCCAGCATCATCAGACTGGTGGTTTTACCCGAACCACTGGGGCCCAGCAGCGTCAGGAACTCTCCGCGATAAATATCCAGATTCAGATCTTTGACAATTAAACTTTTGCCATCGTAACTCTTCTGAATATTTTGAAATTGCACAAAAGGCGTCAGCTGTTTCATAGGGCTCTCTTACATCATGAATTAATGATGTTAAAAAGTGGGGCCGAAATTAATACGCAATAGTTCAGGCATTAAAATAATGCAGGCATAAATAAACTTATATTTAACCTGACGTTGTCGGCTAGGCCAATGAAGCACACTATAAAGGGGATTACTTAGGTGTATAAATGGCAGCGTTTTAATGTTCACATTGAAGAACATTAAACAATGAGCGGATTATTTAGCTTGTACAGAGACGACAAAGATGGGAAATTAGAAGGTTTTTCGCTTGCGCAGTGACACTATATTCATCACTGGACTGATTATATCTCATTAATTTCCCAATGGTGTAGCCCCATTTTGGAAAATTTGTTTAAAGTTGGTGCATCGTTAATTTTAGGCCGCGGAATATATAATATTCCTTTGCCACTAAGCTGCCAATAATATTCTAAAAAAGAGTCATACGAACACTTAATAACAGCATAAATAGAGAGAGCGGCCGATCCGGTCGTCCATAGGGAGCAATCATTCACGCAGCCGTGGCCATCACACGCCAAGGCGTCTGCCAAGCCAGTTCAGTCGGGATAAAGCCGAGTTCAGGAGACCAGCGCCAGGTGGCAGGAGTCGAGTCAGCTGACGGAGTCAGCGACGATTGATACAACGCCAGTGAACAACCACCCGTTTCGGCAATCCGGAGCAGCCCCACCGACACTTCCTCCGTCTCGACGCGCTGTGAGTCAGGCAACAGCTGCAAGCGCGATAACCCCGCCAGTCCACGACCACTGGCCTTCAGCACAGCTTCGCGCAGCGTCCAGAGCCGATAAAAAGCACGTAACTCATCGTTCTGCGCGGCGACCCAAGCCAGCTCCCGCGGCGACAGTACATGCGCCATCAGCTTTTGCAGATTACGGCGCGGCCTCTGCTGCTCGACATCTAGCCCTAGCGTCGGCTCACCTACAGCCAGCCACAACCAATCCCCACTATGGCTAATACTGAAGTCCGGCAAGCCAGGATCCCGGAAGGCTGGACGACCATGAGGGCCGGTGACCATATCGGGTAACGCCGGACAGTCATAACGACGCTGACACCAGGCCGCCAACAAGGCGCGGCCTGCCATATAACTGGTACGGCGGGAGGGAGAAAAATCCGCAGCGGTCAAATGAATAGATTCAGGAACCAGATTGGCGGGCAAATGTGCCGCATCCAGCATGGACAAACAGATCAAGTCACTCACCCGGCCTCCGGAGAATCGGCAAACAGGCGACGATCAGACCCGATCAGCCGCAAAATTGCAAATCCAGCCACCAGGGATTGAGTAAGTCAGTGAGTCAGCACTGGCTCCACGCAAGCACACAGGTACATACCGGGAGTGCGCTCATGGCTCTGCACCAGCAATCGCTCCAGATGCCGCGACAAGCACTGCAGACGATGACGGCAATGATGTTGGGAGCAAGATGCAGAGACCAGCCTTTGCAACTCATCCAGAGGCCGCCAGGCGTAATCCCGGCACAGTTCACGCACGGAAGAGGGCAAGCGTTCATCCTCGGCAGCCTGCAGTAGCTGCAGGCAACACGCCTCATACAGTGACCATTCACTCTGTTGACAGCAGATGGCCTGCTGGCGGACCGCTTCCAGAAACTGCTCAATGGGAAATGATGGCGTACGATCGCCATGCAGTGACTGCAAATCGAGTTGCGGGCACAGGTTGCGCTCACTGACATCGAGCGGCATAGCAAATCCGGCAGGTGAGATCATGGGATAGCCCTCCTTTAAGTGAGAGTAATTATTATTTAATAATAATTCTCGGATCAAGGAAAACTGGATAAAACC